>CAZZAH010000100.1:1799-8685 GCA_964652115.1 uncultured bacterium
GAGAGGATCGCGACCACGCCGACGACCGCCACCGCCGCATGCCACCTCAGGCTCCTGGGCCGCATCTCGCCCCCGGCCTCAGCGGTCACGGCGTCTCCGGCGTATCGCTATCCGCGAGCCCGTAGTCGCGAATCTTCTTATACAGACGTGTGCGTGAGATGCCGAGCAGCGCCGCCGCGCGAGACTTGTTGCCCCGAGCCCGGCGAAGCGAGTCGACGATCGCGCGTCGCTCCGCTTCCGAGAGGGTCTCCGGCGCCTCGATCGTGGCACGGGGGCTCGACGCCTCCTCGGCCGCCGGTGCTTCGGTTCGCTCCGGCGCGGAGCGGATGCGGCTCGGCAGGTGATGCGCCTCGATCCGATCCGACGCGCCCATGGCGAAGAGCGACTCGATCAGATGCTCGAGCTCGCGCACGTTGCCCGGCCAGGCGTAGGACGCGAGGAGGTCCATCGCGTCGGGCGCGATCCCCTCGATGCGGCGTGGAAACGCGCGGTTGAACTTCTCCAGGAAGTGCTGGCAGAGAAGCGCCAAGTCCTCGCCGCGCTCGCGGAGCGGCGGGAGATCGATCGTGACCACTCCGACGCGAAAGTAGAGATCGGCCCGCAAGCGCTCCTTCCGGATCGCGAGCTCGGGAGGGATCCCCATCGCGGCCAAGATGCGCACGTCGACGTCGGCCTCCTTGATCTCGCCCACGCGACGGATGCGCCGATCCTCCAAGACGCGGAGCAGCTTCGCCTGCGTTTCCATCGGCATCTCGGCCAGCTCGTCCAAGAAGATCGTCCCCTTCTCCGCCGCGCGGAAGAGGCCGATGGTGTCGCGCGTCGCGCCGGTGAACGCACCGCGAACGTGGCCGAAGAGCTCGCTTTCGATCAGATCGCGCGGGATGGCGCCGCAGTTGACCGGAACGAAGGGACCGTCGCGTCGCACGCCGTTGTAGTGGATGGCGCGCGCGACCAACTCCTTTCCCGTACCGGTCTCGCCGACGATCAAGACCGAGCTCTCGTGCGTGAGCGCTGCTTGGATCTGCGAGAAGACCCGCCGCATGCCGGGGGATCGCCCGATCAGATTGGCGAAGCCGTAGTTCTCGCGCAGCTCCTCGCGCAGTCGACCCACTTCCTTCCGCAGGCGCTTCGCCTCCAGGATCTGGTTGACCGCGTTCAAGAGCTCGTGTCGATCGAAGGGCTTCGTGATGTAGTCGGTCGCCCCGACCTTCATCGCCTGGATCGCATTCTGGATGGTGCCGTAGCCGGTCATGATCACGACGTCGATGTCGGGGCGGATTTCCTTCGCGCGCTTCAGCACCTCGGTGCCGTCGAGCCCCGGCATGCGCAGATCGGTGAGGACGATGGAGAATCCAGGATCGGCCTCGAGCCGCTCGAGTCCCACCGCGCCGTCGAAGACCGCTTCGGCCTCGAGGCCCGCGCGACGAAAGAGGCGCCGGCAGGTCTCGGCCAGATCGGCGTCATCCTCGATGATCAGGATCTTTTCCATGGGCGGTAGAATCATCCCTCTTCCATTCGCCCACAAGCGCGGAGTCCCTTGCACGCGCCAGGAAGACGCGCCGCGACATGCACGCCCCGCAGAGAATTCGGCGGGAGAAGCGAGGGCCGGCCCCGGCGGGCCGGCCCTGATGAACCGGAGCTTCTTGACCGCCGCTCCGGCCTGCTCAAGGCAGAGCGCTCAGAAGCTCCCCCTGCACGAGCGCGAAGCCGCGGTCGATCGCTTGCGCGTTCTTCTCCAGCGTTGCCTTGGCTTTGACAAAGTGCGGGAGCGATGCCTTGAGGCGCTCCACCTCGAAGAGCCTCGTTGCGGCCGCAAACGCTCCCAGCATCACCATGTTCGCGTAGCGCGAAGCACCGAGCTCATCGGCGATCGCGGTGGCCGGCACGCCGACCATGCGCACGCCGGGGCGCTCGAATCTTTCCGTGATCAACGACGAGTCGAAGAGGACCAGGCCGCCCGGCACGACGTCGGGCAAGAACCTCTCGAGCGACGGCCGATTCATCGCGATCAACACATCGGTCTCCGCCACCAGCGGCGAACCGATCGGACGCTCCGAGATGCGCACGTGGCAGTGCGCGGTGCCGCCGCGCATCTCGGGTCCGTACGAAGGCAGCCACGAGACCTCGTAGCCTTCGAGCATCGCGCACTGCGCGAGCCCTTGACCGAGGAGCAGGATGCCCTGGCCTCCGAAGCCCGCCACCTTGATTCGAGGGCTGACTTCTTCGTCCTCGGGGTGCGTCGCGGGCGAAGTGGTCCCCTCGCTCTCCGCGTCCGCGATGTCGAGCAAGCGATGAAGATCCTCGTGCACGAAGGGGCGCGCGACCGCGGTCGAGGCCTCGATCTGCGCTCCCCGATCGACCACGACGCCCAGCGGGAATTCCTTCTCCATCACATCGGTGATCCAGTGGCGCGACTCGGTTGGGTCGAGCTTCCACGACGTCGGGCAGGGCGAGAGGATCTCGACCAGGCTGAAGCCTCGGCCCTCGATCTGGTTCTGGATCGCCTTACGAATCGCGGCGCGCGCGCGATAGATGTGCTTCGCGTCGGTCAAGGCCACGCGCTCGAGGTAGACCGGCCCATCCAGCTTCGAGAGCAGCTCCACCACATGGATCGGTCCGCCCTCGTTCCGCGCGGCACGGCCACTGGGCGTGGTAGTGGTCTTCATCCCGAGCAGCGTGGTCGGCGCCATCTGGCCGCCGGTCATGCCGTAGATGGCGTTGTTGATGAAGAGAATGGTGATCGGCTCACCGCGGTTGGCGGCGTGCAGCATCTCGTTGCCGCCGATGCCGGCGAGGTCACCGTCGCCCTGATAGGCGATGACCACGCTGTCGGGGTGCGAGCGCTTGAGCGCGGTCGCGACCGCGGGCGCGCGTCCGTGCGAGGCCTGCACGTTGCCGACGTGGAAGTAGTAGTAGCCGAAGACCGAGCAGCCGACCGGGCTGACGAAGATCGCGCGGTCGCTCAGCCCCATGTCGTCGATCGTCTCCGCCACGAACTTGTGCGCGTTGCCATGACCGCAACCCGGGCAGTAGTGCGTCGAGACCTGATCGGCCGCGACCTTGGTCTTCCGCGTGTAGCGGTCGTAAAGGCAATCCGCCTTCTCGAAGGTTTCCTTAGCCATGAAGGGCCTCCTCGCGCTCGACCTTGACCGTGTGCACGCGGTCGGGCGACTCGGCTTGAAGCTTGTTCCAGACCTCGCTCACGGTCGGGACGTTGCCACCGACTCGGCCGAGGAAGTTGACCGGCACGCGACCCGCGAGGGCCAAGCGGACGTCCTCGACCATCTGACCCATCGAGGCCTCGACCACGAGAAAGTCCTTCGCCTGCTTGGCGAGCGACGCGATTGCTTGCGTCGGGAAGGGCCAGAGCGTGATCGGTCGAAGCAGTCCCGCCTTGATGCCGTGGCGACGCGCTTCATCCACCACCGTCTTGAGCACGCGCGCGACAATGCCGTAGCCGACGAGGATGCGGTCCGCGTCCTCGAGTCGATACGACTCGTAGCGCACCTCCTCCGCCTCCATCACCGCGTACTTCGCGTAGAGCCCGCGGATGTGCGCCTCGAGGTCATCGGGCTCGAGGAAGATCGAGCAGATGAGGTTGTCGCGGCGCGACGCACCGGGTCCGACGGCCCACGGCTTCTCCGGCAGCTCGTGCTTCGCCTCGGGGAAGCGAACCTGCTCCATCATCTGTCCGATGAAGGCGTCGGCCAGCACGACGGTCGGATTGCGATAGCGATCGGCCAGGTCGAAGGCGAGGTAGGTCAGGTCGCACATCTCCTGCACCGAAGCGGGTGCCAAGGTGAGCATGCGATAGCTGCCGTGGCCGCCGCCCTTCACGATCTGGAAGTAGTCGGCCTGCTCCGGTCCGATGTTGCCGAGGCCAGGCCCCGCGCGCATCACGTCGATCAACACCAGCGGTAGCTCCGCGCCCGCGGCGTAGGAGAGCGCTTCCTGCATCAGGCTGATGCCCGGCCCGGAGCTCGCGGTCATGCAGCGCTCCCCGGCCGACGCGGCGCCGTAGCACATGTTGATCGCTCCGATTTCGCTCTCGGCTTGCAGAAAAACGCCATCTACTCGCGGAAAGTAGATGGCGGCCGACTCCGCGATCTCGCTGGCGGGCGTAATGGGGTAGCCGTAAAAGGCCCGACATCCGGCGAGGATCGCGCCCCGCACCACCGCCTCATTCCCCTTCATCAACTTCATCGCCGTATCCTCCCGGGGATCACACCGCGGCTTGGTCCTTGATCTTGTAGACGGAGAGCGCGCCGGGCTCGGGGCATGCGTAGAAGCAGATGCCGCAGCCGGTGCATCCGTCGCCCTTGTAGGTGACCGCGTGGTAGCCCATGCGATTGAGGTCGGCGCCGAGCTCGAGGCAACCCTGCGGACAGAGATCGACGCAGGTGCCGCATCCCTTGCACTCGTCGGTGCGGATCTCGATTCGTCCCTTCGGTCCACGCTTCACGTCACTCATCACTTCCTCCACCGCGGATAAAACGAACGAGGCGGCGACTTCGAGAATCCTCCCCGGCTGACTGGATCCTTCGACGCACACCGCCTCGTTCAACAAGATTTCAGATGGCTGGACTACTGACTTCCTCCACCCGTGTCTGGCGCGACGGTCCCGCCGACGCCCGCCAGATGGCTGGCCATCGACACGCCCTTCGTGCACGCGAGGGTTTGCCTGAGCACTTGCACGATTTCCCTCCACCCCTCACGCGCGCCGTAGAACAAGACACCGTCCGCTCGGGCCTCGCGCTCCTCCTCTGGGCAGGTTGCGTCCACGACGAGGAGCAATCCAAGGTCAGGACGAATCCGCCGCGCCAGGTGGGTGAGGTGAAGCCCGGAGACATCGGGGAGACGGCTGTCCAGAACGGCGATCCGAATGCTCGATTCCTCGATCATCCGCAGGCAATCGCGGCCAGTCCGTACGGGCAACAATCGGTTGGCACAGTCCGGGATTCCCTCCCGTAGACGAAGCCAAAACTCGGGGTCGTCACTGACGACCAAGGCCCAGGGCTCCGTGTTGCCTGTGTTGTTCCGGTCCACGACCGCCTCCTCGTCCCTCTCGGGTGAGCCCCTCGGGGCTCGATAAGGAGAGGTTCAAGATACGGACCAGCTCGATAAATCCTGCCAATTGATTTTCAAGGCATTGATCGACAAGGGGTTGGTCTGGCCGGCCGTGGGCCGGGAGTGCCGAGCGGGGGCGCCGAGCCGAGGAGTGGCTGTGCTGATTCGTTACACAGTGTCCAGGATCACCACACTATGTCCGCGGCCCGACCCCGAGGATGGCGAGGATCTCGCCGGTCGGCAGGCGCTTCGCCCGGAGCGTCGTCGTCGAGAGGCCGTGCGCCGCGAGGACCTCCGCCCAATCGGTGCTCGAGTGGCTCGAGGTCACGACCCACGCCTTCCCCTGCTCGGTCAACCTGGCGGAGAGGCCTTGAGCGAAGCGTTCGGCGAGCCCGCTCGGCTCAAACCACGCGAGGTCCCAAGGGCGCGCCGGCTTTCCGCTCGCCATTGCACTCGCGGGCAGGAACGGCGGATTAAACAGCACCAGGTCGAAGCGTTCCGTGGTCAGGGCGGCCCAGAGGTCGCCGTCTCGCACCTCGATGCGATCCTCGAGCCGGTTGATCGTGACGTTCACCTTCGCGCAGCGGACCGCGTCGGGATTGAGGTCAGTGGCGGTGACGCGGCAGCCTCGTCGCGCGGCCACGAGCGCGAGATAGCCGCTGCCGCATCCAAGGTCGAGCACGCCCGCGTCCGGATCGAGCGGCGTGTCGCGCAGCACCTCCGCCAGGAGCGACGAGCTGTGAAAGAGCGCGGGGTGAAAGACCTCGGGCATCACCAGAAGCTCGAAGCCGTCGAATCGCTCGAGCACCCAACGTTGATGCCTTCGCCGATCGATCCAGCGAAAGCGGAGGGCGAGGTACCTGCGCGCGAGCCTAGCCCAGAGCGACATGCTCGAGCTCCTGCGGGAAGCCTTCGACCTCGGGCCGGCGATAACGCAGCGCGCGGAGCAAGAACCGCAGCTCGACCGGGCCGCCGAAAAGGCCGAAGCGCCATCGAGGCATTCCCAAGATCGGGAGCAATCGGCGCCAGCCGCGGGAGAGCCTCAGATCGGTCGCGGTGGGATAGCGCGCGTTGAGCACCGTTTCGAAGTCGGCGAGAAGCCTGCGATGCGCATCGGTCAGCCAAGGCGTCCGTGGATCGCGCCTCCGCGAGAAGCTCGCCCAGTCCCCCTCGACCCACTCCTCCAGCGTCTCCGGATAGCGGAAGCCCTGGGCGACCGCCTCGTCGTACAGCCCCGGCAGCGGCACCGGCGTGTAGAGGTAGAGGATGATCTCCGCGGCCGGATTGATGCGCTTGATCCGCCGCACGAACTCGATGTTCTCGCGGATGTCGCCCGCCGGGTCCGGAGGATTGCCCAGCACGAAGGAGAACTCCGGCACGATGCCGTGCGCGCGAAAGAGCTTCGCCGCCTCGAGGATCGTCTCTCCGGTCTGCGTGCCCCCCTTGTTCATCTGGCGGAGCTTCTCGTCCGAGCCCGACTCAGCGCCGGTGAAGATCATGCGGCAACCCGAATCGCGCATCGCTTCCCACGTCTTGGTCGAGTAACGGAGCAGCGTGTCGCTTCGCCCTTCGCCCCACCAGCCGATGCCGAGCCCACGAAGCCCCTCGGCCACCGCGCGTGTCCGCGCCTCCGACACGAAGAAGTTGTTGTCGTGAAATTCGAGCCCGTCGATGGCGTAGCGCTCGTGGAGATGCCGCACGATCGCGACCGTGCGCTCCGGCGTCTCCGCCTTCCATCGAGTCTGATAGGTCACGACCACCGAGCAGAAGTTGCAGCTGAAAGGACAACCGAAGCTCGAGTGGTGGCTCAGCGTTCGAC
>CAZZAH010000100.1:8785-11207 GCA_964652115.1 uncultured bacterium
CAGAAGTTGCAGCTGAAAGGACAACCGAAGCTCGAGTGGTGGCTCAGCGTTCGACCGCCCAGATAGGTGCGCGCGACGTAGCGTTCCGCCCCGACGCGTTCGTAGGGCGGCCAAGGCGCGTCGTTCGGGTCGGAGATGCCGCGAGCGGGATTGTGCCGCGCCGTACCCTCGCTCTTCCAGCTGAGCCCCTCGATGCGCACGAAGGCGTCGTCCCGCCTCGTCTCGAGCGCGGCGGCCAGGGCGACGAGCGTCTCCTCGCCGTTTCCCCGCACGACGAAGTCAACATAGTGGGCGCGAAGGCAAACATCGCTGTGATCGCTGGGGAAGTAACCGCCCCAGACGATCGGAACCTGCGGCAACGCGGCGCGAACCTCACGCGAGTGGCGTGCGGCCAGCTCGAGCTGGCGCCCCGGCATGGCCGTCACCGCGAGGATCGCGCCCTCGCCGGCGGACGCAAGCAGTGACAGGATTCGCTTCAGTGGATCGGACTCGAGATTCCCGTCCACCAACGCCCACGCGCGCTTGCCCTCGAGCGCCGCGGCGAGCGCCATCACGCTCAGAGGGAGGCGCCGGTGCCGCTCCGCCGCGCGTGGGTTGTACAGGACCACCATATTATTCGGCAGGCACTGTATTATTCGGCAGGCACTGTATTATTCGGCAGGCTATTACCCGCGCGAAGGCTCCCTCGCCTCCGGATCGAGCCCGAGCTTCTTGATCGCCTTGGCGGCGTCGGCCGGCGCCATCGCCCCGGTCGCGGCGAGGGCGGAGATCGCCGCCCCCGCGATGCTCGCGGCATCGATCTCGAAGAAGCGACGGAGCGATTCGCGCGTGTCGCTTCGACCGAAGCCGTCGGTGCCGAGCGCGGTGTAAGGCGCCGGCACGAAGCGCGCAATCAGGTCGGGCATCGTCTTCACGTAGTCGCTCGCCGCCACGATCGGGATCGCGGCCGCCGCCGCGCTGAGCGAGGAAACCGCGCCCTTTACCCCCTTGCCGCCCTTCGCAGCCGAGCCTTCGCCTTGAAGCACGCGGGTGACATAAGGAACCCGCGGCGCCTCGGCCGGATGGAGGCGATTCCAGCGCTCGACCTCGAGCGCCTCGCGCCGAAGCTCGCCGTAGCTCGTCACGCTCCAGACCTCGGAGGGGATCTTGAACCCTTCCGAGAGCATCTCCTGCGCCTGCAGCACCTGCTGCATGATCGAGCCGCTGCCGAAGAGGCGCACCGATGCGGTGCGACCGTCGAGCGAAGGCTTGAAGCGGTAGAGGCCGCGCGTGATCCCCTCGTCGACTCCCTCCGGCTTGGCCGGCATCTCGTAGTTCTCGTTGTACAAGGTGAGGTAGTAGATCAGGTCCTCGCCCTCGACGTACATGCGGCGGAGGCCGTCCCGCACCAACGTCGCGATCTCGTAGGCGAAGGAGGGGTCATAAGCGACGCACGACGGAACGGTCGAGGCATGGAGCAAGCTGTGGCCATCCTCGTGCTGCAGTCCCTCGCCGTTCAAGGTGGTCCGGCCCGCGGTGGCGCCACAGAGGAAGCCGCGGCAACGCGAGTCGGCCGCCGCCCAGATCAGGTCGCCGACCCGCTGGAATCCGAACATCGAGTAGAAGATGAAGAAGGGAATCATCGGCTCGCGATGCGTGGCGTAGCTCGTCCCGGCCGCGCTGAACGATGCCATCCCACCCGACTCGGTGATGCCCTCTTCGAGGATCTGCCCGTCCTTCGCCTCGGCGTAGGAGAGGAGGAACTCCGCGTCGACCGGCCGATAGTGCTGGCCCTGCGCGGCGTAGATCTTGAATTCGCGGAAGAGCGACTCCATGCCGAAGGTGCGCGCCTCATCCGGGATGATCGGCACCACACGCTTGCCCAGCGCCTCGTCCTTGAGCAACTTCCGCAAGAGCCGGACGAACGCCATGGTGGTCGACACCGGGACCGAGCCCGCGGTCCCGCCGGCGAACTCCTTGTACAAGTCCTCCGTCGGCAGCGTGACGGTCGCGTGCTTCACCACACGCTTCGGCAGGCAGCCGCCGAGCGCGCGTCGCCGCTCGAGCATGTACTCGATCTCGCGGCTCTTCACGCCCGGGTGGTAGTAGGGCGGATCCTTCAGCTTGTCGTCGGGAATCGGCAGTTCGAGCCGATCGCGGAAGGTGCGCAGTTCCTGCTCCGAGAGCTTCTTCATCTGGTGCGTCGGATTCGACGCCTCGAAGCTCTTGCCGAGAGTCCAACCCTTCACCGTCTTGGCGAGGATGCAGGTCGGAACACCGGTCCTCTCGGTCGCGGCCTGATAGGCCGCGTAGACCTTGCGATAGTCGTGGCCACCACGGCGCAGGTGCTTCAGGTCCTCATCCGAGAGATGGGCGACCAGCTTCTGGAGCCGGGGATCGGGCCCGAAGAAGTGCTCGCGGATGTAGGCGCCGCTCTCGACCG
>CAZZAH010000101.1:0-11171 GCA_964652115.1 uncultured bacterium
GCGGCACGCTGCTCATGAACGCGGACGGCACCTACGAGAATGGCTACGGCTGGGACTACGCCGGTGTCGTGCCGCCGTACTACGGCGCTTTCGCGGAGTGCTATTCCGGCACGAACGTGACCGTCTGCTCCGCCGAGTTCGACTTCACCGGCACCGGCTGGCAAGTCGACGAAACGATGGACGTCTACGTTTGGGGCGATGACGGTGGAAAGCCCGGCGCGGTGCGTTGCGCCAAGTTCGACGTCGACCCCGGCCCCGTCGCCTTCTGGCCGGAGATCAGCCATCACTCGGTGCCGATGGGGTGTGACTGCCTCGACGGCACCTTCTGGGTCGGCTACTGGGGCAACTGGCCGGGCCAGGGCGAGCCTTCCTGGTTCATCGCGGTCGATCTGAATGGCCTGGGAGGATGTTCGTTCACCAACATCGCGCCGGGAATCGGCTTCCCGACCGGCTGGAACGATGTGTCGGTGGCGTTCGGTCCGAGCTCCAATCGTTCGCTCGGGATCAGCTGCGAGGTCGTCTCGTGCAATCCGGTCCCGACGAGGGACGCCAGCTGGGGCGCCGTCAAGAGCCTCTACAGGAACTAGTCGATCGTTCGCAGGGGATGGGGCTCGTCGATCGCGGTGTCGACCCCCGTCTCGTCCGCCGACTCAGGGATGAAGCCGGTTTCCCCTGTTGCTAAGCCGCGCCCGCGTTCAGTACCCTCCGCTCTTTGCGCGTCTTGAGCCCGGTCACTTCCCGGGTGGTCCGGAGGACTGGGTCGTCCCATGTTCGAGCAGTTATCCGAACGGCTGGAGCTCGTCTTCAAGAAACTCCGCGGGCAGGGGAGCCTGACCGAGGAGAACATCCGCGAAAGCATGCGTGATGTGCGGCGTGCCTTGCTCGAGGCCGACGTTCACGTCGCGGTGGCGAAGGATTTCGTCAAGCGGGTCGAAGAGAAGGCGATCGGGCAGCAGGTTCTGAAGAGCCTCTCGCCCGGACAGCAGGTCGTGCGTGTGGTGCACGAAGTGCTGGTCGAGATCCTCGGCACGACCGCGCAGGGCGTGGTCGAGTCGAGAGAGATTCCGACCCGGATCTTGATGGTGGGGCTGCAAGGCTCGGGCAAGACGACCTTCGTCGCCAAGCTCGGTCATCACCTGAAGAAGCGCAAGAAGGTGCCGGTTCTCGCCGCGTGTGACGTGCATCGTCCGGCGGCGATGGATCAGCTCGAGACGCTCGGCAAGGAAGCGGGCCTTCGCGTCTACTCCGAGAGAGACGCGATCGCGCGCGGCGAGAAGGATGCGGTCGGGGTCGCGAAGCGCGCCCTCGAGTCGGCGAAGTCGATCGGAGCGGATTACCTCCTGGTCGACACCGCCGGCCGCCTTCACATCGATGAAGCGATGATGGAGGAGGTCGAACAGATCAAGGCGGCGGTCCGTCCGCATCAGGTGATCCTGGTGGTGGACGGAATGTCGGGGCAGGACGCGGTCACGGTGGCGCAGGCCTTTCATCAGCGGCTCGGCGTCGACGGCGTGGTGCTCTCGAAGATGGATGGGGACGCGCGCGGCGGCGCGGCGCTTTCGATTCGCGCGGTGGCGGGTCTCCCGATCCTCTTCCTAGGAACGGGCGAGCGGGTGGGCGGCCTCGAGGTCTTCCATCCCGATCGCCTGGCGTCGCGCATCCTTGGGATGGGCGACATCCTCTCGCTGGTCGAGAAGGCGCAAGAAACGGTTTCGATCGAGCAGGCAGTGAAGCTCGAGGAGAAGCTCCGGAAGTCGGAGTTCACCCTCGAGGACTTCCTGGAGCAGCTCGCGCAGGTGAAGAAGATGGGTCCTCTCGAGGACCTGATCAAGATGATCCCCGGCATCGGGAACAAGATCCCGGCCGGGATGAAGATCGACGAGAAGCAGATGTCGCGGGTGGAGGCGATCATCCGCTCGATGACGCGGAAAGAGCGGAATCGACCGGAGGTGATCGACGGTAGCCGCCGCAAGCGCATCGCCAAGGGAAGCGGCACGTCGGTGCAAGACGTGAACAAGCTCCTCAAGGACTTCTTGATGATGAGGCAGATGGTGTCCCGGATGGGGCGCATGCAGCAGAACATGCTCGCGCGCTCCGGCAAGCGTCGTTGAGCACGAAAGGCAGGTAGGCATGGTTGTAATCCGGATGCAGCGCGCGGGCGGCAAGAACAAGCCGACCTATCGCGTGGTGGTGGCGGACTCGCGTTTCCAGCGCGATGGCCGCTTTCTCGAAAAGCTGGGGTACTACGATCCCAAGCCGGCGGAACCGCTTCTCTCGATCAACCTCGAGAGGGCGCAGTACTGGATCGACAATGGCGCGCAGCCTTCGCCCGCGGTCGCGGTTCTGATCAAGAAGCTCAAGAACGCGCGTCCGGCGGCCACCGAGGCGACCGCCTAGATTTTCGCTTCCCCGTGCGGGTGACTTTACGACGATGAAGACATACGACGATGAATGCGAGCGACCCTTCCACGGAGGGGCGCAGGTGAAAGCGAGGCAACGATGCCGGATCTGAAGGATCTGATCGAGTACGTGACGAAGAGTCTGGTCGACAATCCGAACGATGTCGAAGTGCGCGCCGTCCAAGGCGAGAAGACGACGGTCTACGAGCTCCGCGTGGGTGAAGGGGACCTGGGCAAGGTGATCGGAAAGCACGGGCGCACCATTCGCGCCATCCGCACCCTGCTCTCGGCCTCGGCGACCAAGGGCAACATGCGCGCGGTGCTGGAGATTCTCGAGTAGCGGTGGAAGAGCAAAAGCAGGCGAGTGAGCCGGCGGGCTCGACCGATCGAGTCTTCGTCGGACGGATCGTCAAGGTGTTCGGCATCCGCGGCGAGGTGGCGGTAGAGGCCACGGGAGAGGATCCGAAGCGCTTCGCGCCCAAGACGAGCCTCTTCTTCGGGCTCGAAGGCCCGGAGGCGGTGACGATCGCGGCATGTCGGATGCACCTCGGGCGAGCGTTGCTCAGGTTGGTCGAGGTGCCGGATCGTAACGCGGCGGAGCTGCTCGTCGGACGTGAGCTCTACCTCGAGTCGGAGGCGCTGCCGCCTTTGCCCGAGGGGACCTACTACCACTACCAGCTCATCGGAATGGACGTGGTTCGCGCCGATGGTCGCTCCATCGGAAAGCTCGAGCGGGTGGTGCAGGCGGGCGATGGCGACCTCTATCGCGTGCAGGGTCCAGAAGGCGAAGTGCTGATCCCGGCGCGGAAGGAGTTCGTGCAGTCGATCGATCTGGCGTCGAAGACGATTCGGTTGACCGCGCGCGATGATCTCTTTTCCGCCCAGAGCAGAGACGGACATCCGGACGACGGCGAGGACCCGGGGCGCATGAAGCCCAAGGGAGATCGCCGCGGTCCGCGAACGGAACGGGCGCCCGGAGGGGAACGGCGATCGAGCAACAAGAGCCCGCGGCCGGAGGCGAAGGGCAGGCGCCCTATCTCCGGGTAAGCATTCTGACCGGATTCCCCGGCATGTTCACTGGGGCGTTGGACGAGGGGCTGCTCCGCATCGCGCGTGAGTCGGGACGAGCGGAGATTCGACTGGTCGATCTGCGCGAGTTCACCGACGACCCGCATCGGACGATCGATGACTACCCCTACGGGGGCGGTCCGGGAATGATCTTGAAGGTGGAGCCGGTGGCGCGCGCGCTCGAGTCGCTGCCGTCGCCGCTGGCCGCGCGGCGGGAAGTGGTCATCTTGACCCCGCAGGGGGAGACGCTGACCCAGCCGCTCGTGCGAAGGCTGCTCGAGGCGCGGGACGTGGTCCTCCTCTTCGGGCGCTACAAGGGATTGGACGAGAGGATCCGGGTCTTCGCGACCCGGGAGGTCTCCTTGGGGGACTTCATCCTCTCGGGCGGAGAGCCGGCGGCGTTGGTTTTGACCGATGCGCTGGTGCGGTTGGTGCCGGGTGTCATGGGCGACATCGAGTCGGCAGAGGGCGATTCCTTCGAGCGGACGTTGCTCGACAGCGCGTACTACACGCGGCCGGAGTCGTTTCGCGGGCTCGAGGTGCCGGAGGTCCTCCGCTCCGGCCATCACGGCAAGGTGGATGAGTGGCGGCGGCTGGATGCGATTTTCCGCACCTGGCGTCGTCGGCCGGAGTTGCTCGAGAAGGCGGCGCGCGAAGGCGCTCTGACCGGAGACGAGCTACACAGGCTAGTCGAGCGCGGGTGGCAGCTTCCCGAAGGGGTCGAGCTGCCGCCGATCAAGCGCCGGCGTCGACGGAAAGATGCGCCCCCCGAGGGGCGCTGAGTAATCCGAAGTAAGGGCGAGGTGGGAAGGGCCGAATGCGGGCGGCCCTGCCAAGGCAAGAGGAAGCCCGCGCGAGGAGAGCACGCCATGCACGTTCTGAAGAACGTCGAGGCACCGCAGATCCGGTCCGACATCCCGGAGTTCAATCCGGGCGACACGATCCGGGTGCAGGTGAAGGTTATCGAAGGGGAAAAGGAGCGTCTGCAGGCGTTCCAGGGCGTCGTGATCTCGCGTCGGGGTGCGGGGCTCCGCGAGAGCTTCACCGTGCGGAAGATCTCGGACGGCGTCGGTGTCGAGCGTATTTTCCCGCTCCACTCGCCCACGGTCGCCAAGCTCGAGGTGATCCAGCAGGGTCGCGTCCGTCGCTCGAAGATCTACTACCTGACGCGCCTCAAGGGAAAGTCGGCCCGCATCAAGGAGAAGCGGCCGACCGGGGACAAGCCGTCGAAGTCGGAGCCGAAGGCCTAGTTTCGCACTGGCCTTCGGGCTCGGGTCCGGTGGCACGGGTTTCGCTCCTTCAGCTTCGCGATGCCACCGAACGACGACGATTCGACAGTCTCTCCGCGAGCGGCCACCTCGCGGAGCGTGTCCTCCCGGACAGCGATCGGGCGGCGGGCCGAGCGCCTTGCCGCCTGCTACCTCGAGCTTCGCGGCTACCACATCCTGGCGAGCAACGTCCGCGACGGGCCGCGCGAGATCGATCTGATCGCGCATCGGCGCGACGTGCTCGCGATCGTCGAAGTGCGCTTTCGATCGCGCGGCGACTTCGGCCGAGTCGAGGAGTCGGTCCGCGCTCACAAGCGACGGGACCTCATTCGCGCCGGGCGCTCGTGGTGGCTCCTCCATGGGAGGCAGCTCGGTCGCCTTCGATTCGACCTCATCGCGCTTCGCCTGTCGGGCCGGCGACTCTCCCTCCGCCACCACACCGACTTCCTCGCGCCGGGCGGTTAGCCTCGCTGCGCGCACGAACTCCGCTGCGCGTGCTCCTCTGCGTGTGCTGCTCTGGGCGTGCGCGCCGAGATGGTCGCCGGACGTGCGCTCTGCTAGCCTGCCGCGGGTCCAACAGGAACGCGGGAGCTGGCGATGCGCATGACGGTCGAGGCGGTAGAGGCGGGCGTAGTGGGGGGCGACAAGCGCGCGCTCGCGCGAGCCCTCTCCTGGATCGAGGACGAAACCCCCGACGGGCGCGCCGTGCTCGATCGGCTCTATCCGCGGACGGGGCGTGCGTACAAGGTCGGGGTGACCGGTCCCCCTGGCTCGGGCAAGAGCACCCTGACCGACCTCCTCTGCCGTCTGCTTCGCGCGCGAGGCGACACGGTCGGGGTCCTCGCCGTCGATCCTTCGAGTCCCTTCAGCGGCGGCGCCATCCTCGGTGATCGAATCCGCATGCAGACGCTCGCCTCGGACGACGGCGTCTTCATCCGCTCGATGGCGAGTCGAGGGAGCCTCGGCGGTCTCGCCGCGACCACCCAACAGGCGACCGAGGCGCTCGATGCCTTCGGCTGTCAGTGGATCCTGATCGAAACGGTCGGCGTCGGGCAGTCGGAGATGGAGGTCGTGAGCGTGGCGGACACCACGCTCTTGGTCTTGGTGCCCGAGTCGGGCGACGGCGTCCAGGTGATGAAGGCCGGCCTGATGGAAGCGGGCGACATCTACGTCATCAACAAGTACGACCGCGAAGGCGGCGACCGGATCGAGAAGGAGATCCACCTCCTGCTCGCGGTGCTGCACGATCGCACGCCGGAAGGGAGCTGGCTTCCGCCGATCGTGCCGACGGTCGGCATCCGCGATGAAGGGGGCACCGAGCTCCTGGCCGCGATCGAAGCGCATCGACGTCATCTCGAGGCCGATCCCTCGAGCGCCGACGGGCGACGCGAGGATCGCGCGCGGGAAACGCTGCGCCTCTTGCTGCGCGCGCGCCTGCTCGAGAGCGCGTGGGAGCGCCTTCGGATCGAGCAGCGATTCGACGAGCGCCTTCCCGAGGTCATGCGGCGTGAGATCTCGCCCTATCGGCTGGTCGACGCGCTGCTCGCGGAGATCTGGGCCGGAGGGGCCCCGGGCTGAGCGGGTCGGACGCGCGATCGTTGCCGCTTTGGCGGGCCCTCGAGGCCTCGGCGACGCGCCATCCGGATGCCCTCGCGCTCGCGTCGCTCGACGCCGCGTCGGAGGCGTGGAGCTATGACCGCCTGATCCGCGAGTCGGAAGCGCTCGCGCGCCGGTTCGCGGCCCATGGGCTTCGCGAGGGGAGGGCCGTCGCGCTCGCGCTCCCCAACTCACTCGAGTGGGTCGCGGCTTTCTTCGCGCTCACGAGGCTCGGCTCGACCATCCTGCTCGCGTCGTCGAGGTGGGGATCGAGCGAACGGGCGTCCCTTGTCTCGCGCGCGCGGCCGGCGGCATGGATCGCTCCCCCCGGGCTTACGATGGCTCTGGAGCCTCCGCCGCCCGAGGTCGAGCCTTCGGGATCCGCGCCCGGTGATCCCTTCGACGACGCCGACGCCCTGGTGAAGTTTTCCTCCGGCTCGACCGGAGAGCCCAAGGCGGTGCGGCTGACGGCGACGGCGCTCATCGCGGAAGCGCGGAACATCGCCCGCACGCTCGGCCTCGACTCGAGGGATCGCGTGCACGCGCGGGTGCCTCTCTCGCACTCTTACGGTCTCGACGTCGGGCTGCTCGCGCCGCTCTTCCATGGCGCCGCCGTCTTGGTGGGGGACGGCTTCATCCCGCGGCTCGCGCTTCGAGAGCTAGAGGGCGCGAGCATCTTCGCCGGGATCCCGACGATGTATCGGCTCTTCCTCGAGACCAAGGCCACGCCGAGCCTCGCCTCGCTGCGCTGGGCGCTCTCCTCGACCGCTCCGCTCTCGCCCGAATTGGTGCGCCGGTTCGAGGCGCGCTTCGGTATCTGGATCGCCGCGCACTACGGCGCGTCGGAGTGCGGCGCGATCACCAACCATCGTCCGAGCGAGGTGGCCGGGCGCATCGAGTCGGTGGGCATGGCGCTCGATGGAGTTCGGCTCCGGTTGTCCGACGAAAACGGCCGGCCGGTCGCCGCGGGCGAGCCGGGTGAGGTGGTGGTCGAGAGCGATGCCCTTGCCCGCGGGTTCTTGGCGGATGCCGTGCCGACGGCCTTCCTGGTCGAGCCCGATGGCGTGCGGCTCTACCGCACCGGAGACCACGGTCGCCTCGATGCCGAGGGCTTCCTCTTCCTCGACGGTCGGCTCGATGAGTTGATCAACGTGGGTGGGCTCAAGGTGTCGCCGCTCGAGGTCGAAGCCGTGCTCGAGAGCCACCCGGCGGTGCGAGAAGCGCTGGCGCGTGGCGAGCAGGGCGCGAACGGCGAGTGGCACGTCATCGCGCTCTGCGTTCCGCGAAGCGAGGTCAGAGAAGCGGAGCTGCTTCGCCACTGCCATCCGCGGCTCTCCGATCACAAACGCCCCCGACGGGTCGAGTTGGTCGACGCATTGCCGCGGGGAGCGGCCGGGAAGCTCGACCGTCGCCCGCGAAGGGAGGGGCACTGACCAGAAGCGAGATCGAGAGCGAGGCGATCCGCGTCCTGCGGCACGTTGCCTTCCAAGGAGCCGATCGGCCGATTCCGCTCGACGCCGCGTTGGGCGGTCCCGAGCTCGGGCTCGACTCGCTCTCGCTGGTTGAGCTGCTGACCGCGCTCGAGTCGACCTTCGACCTCGAGCTCGAGCGTTCGATCTGGGCGGAGCAGCAGGGGTTGAGCTTGGGTCACCTCATCGACCGCATCGAGGCTCTCTCGCCGAGCGAGGCGACTCCCCAAGTCGTGCCTGCGAGCTCCGAACCCGAGGCGCGAACGACGGAGCAGCGCGCGTGGGCCATGCCGGCTCGCCTGGCACGCGCCGCGCGTAGCCTTCACTCACGACGGGACTATCTCGTGTTGGAGCGAGAGCTCGAGCTCCCCACGCCCGCGATCGAGGCCGACGCGTCGATCGAGGTTCGCCTGGCGCGCGCGAGCGACGTCGCCGGCATCGAGCGGATCTTTGGTCCGCGGCGCGGCGAGCGCAACGCGGGCGAGCTCCGGCAACGCATCGAGGCGGGGTACCTCTGCCTCGGCGCGTGGCGCGACGGTCAGTGGGCCGGCATCGACTACCTCTCCGCGGGCCGCCATCGGCACGGCTTCCTCAACCTGGAGGTCGCGCCGGGTGAGGGGCATGTCTACGCGTTCGGGCTTCACGAGGGCGCCCGCTTCCGCGGGCTGGGCGTCGGCCT
The DNA here is from genome assembly GCA_964652115.1 of uncultured bacterium. Lineage (GTDB taxonomy): Bacteria > Eisenbacteria > RBG-16-71-46 > CAIMUX01 > CAIMUX01 > JADJQY01. The sequence continues at coordinate 8,480 of CAZZAH010000101.1, forward strand.
CAAGCTCCTCGCGGCGTCGATCGACCTCGCGCGCGAACAGGGCTATCGCCGGCAGTTCACCATCGTCGAGCACGACAACGAGCGCATGCTGTCGGCGTCGGTTCAGATCTTCGGCTTCCGGGTGGTGGGGCAGCTCTCCTGCAACCGAATCGCCGGAAGGACACGGACGAGCGGGCAGGTGCATGGCCTGCCGCTGGAAGGACGGACGCTCTTCCTCTAGGACGCGATCCGCATTGCCCGACCTTGCGGGGCTTGCTAGCCTGCGTCCGACGAAGACCGGCTGGAATGGAGAACACGATGAAAGAGAAGATCCGAATCCTCGTGGCGAAGCCCGGCCTCGACGGTCACGACCGCGGCGCCAAGGTGATCGCGACCGCCTTCCGTGACGCGGGCTTCGAGGTGATCTACACCGGGCTCCACCAGACGCCCGAGATGATCGTCGAGGCGGCAGTGCAGGAAGACGTCGACGTCGTCTCCCTCTCCGTTCTCTCCGGCGCGCACATGACGCTCTTCGCGCGGATCATGGATCTCCTGCGGACGCGCGGCGCGAGCGACATGCTCGTGATCGGCGGCGGCATCATCCCGGAAGAGGACGCGGCCGAGCTCCGCAAGCAGGGCGTGGCCCAGATCTTCGGTCCGGGAACGCCGACTACCGTGCCGATCGAGTTCATCCGGGAGTGGTTCGCGAAGCGGCAGCCGGCGTAGTCCCTCAACGGTCCGATCGGATTCCCTTGCCCTCCGCACACTAGGGTCGAGAGACCCATACTCCGAGCCAGCGCTGGTCGCTGGTTGACCGGCCGCGACGCCATTCCTTACGCTTATCCCACTTCGATTCGCACCTGACCGCGGTTTCGAGCCCGCTTCGCCCGTTGAGGAGGTTTTCGTGCGCCATCTCGTGTCGTTCGCCGCCATCGTCGCGTTGGCCGCGGCTCTTCTCGTGCCCGCTCCGGGCCAGGCGGCAAGCTCGTTCAAGACGAAGGCGGAGGCCGAAGCGGCAGCAGGCCTCGCGCAACCATCCCCGGCGCGACCGGCGACCGTCTGTCCCGTGGAGTGGCCCTTTCGCTTCTGCTACTCGGGAACGGTCAACGTCCCGATCCCGGACAATAACCCGGTCGGCACCCTCATCGGTGCGGCGCCTCTGCTCGAAGAGGGCCTGATGATCGACGACGTGATCGTCACCGTGAACATGGCGCACACCTACGTGGGCGACCTTGTCCTCCAGCTCTACTACGACGCGAACAACGACGGCTTCGGCGACGTCGGACCGATCGCGCTCATGTGCACGCCGGGGATCCCCGGTTGCGCGATCGAGGATTGCTGCGGCTGCGAGGGCGACGTGAACGGCGAGTACACCTTCAGCGATGGAGGCTCGGGAGTGCTGGGTGAGGCGGCCTGCGTGCAACAGCTCCCGCCCGACTGCTACCAACCCGACCCGTCGTACGGGGATTTCCAGATGTTCGACGGCGCGTCGGACGGCGGGCAGTTCTTGCTCTACGCCTGGGACTACGAAGCCCAGGACACCGGCATCATCTTCGACTTCAGGGTGGCCGCGCGGCTTGGATGCGGACATCCGGTGATCAACGTTCCCGCCGATTACCCGACGGTGCAGGCAGCGGTCGAGGCGGCGTGTGATGGCGACATCATCCGGATCGCGCCAGGGACCTATGGTGACGTTTACCTAGATCCCGCGGACAAGACGTTCAGGCTCGAAGCGGCGAATCCGAATCTTCGCCCCACGTTGGGCCACATTCAGCTTCTTGAGCTTGGTTCCGGGTGCGCAGTGCGGAACATCATCGCGACCGACGTCGAGCTCCGGGGATCGGCGCCGTTCGAGCTGACGAACGTGAGCACGACGGGCGGCGTGACCGTGGTCGGCACCGGCGGCTGGATCACGGTTACCAACTGCACGATCGGTGGAGAGCTCAACTGCCAGGGCTTCGAGGCGCTCGTGCAGGGCTGCACTCTGGGCTCGAGCTACCTTCTCATCCAGGCGGACGTGCAGCTCCAGGGTTGCATCACGGGCCCGGTGAACATCGACCTCCGCGACTTCGGCGGCGGGAGCATCCGCGAGAACACGATCCTCGGACGGAATGACGGAGGAACGCTGCTTCGCGTGACCCGCTACGACGAAGCGGTCTCGATCGAGCGGAACCTCTTGGTCGGAGGCACGACCGGAGTCGACAACGGCGTCGTGGTGTCGCCAACCGGCTCGGCTGCACTCTCCAAGCTCTGCAACGATGTCTGGCGCTGCGCGACGCGCTGGTCCGGTACGAGCGATCCGACCGGGACCGGAGGCAACATCTCGGTCAACCCGATCTTCTGCAATGCCGGGGCGGGCAACTACTCGTTGAACTCGAGCTCGCCCTGCGCGCCGGGGCACCATCCGAACGGCGCCAACTGCGGCGTGATCGGTGCGCGGCCGGTCGGTTGTCCGACGTCGGGGATCGATGACGCGCCGCTCGCGGAGGTCCCGCTCGTGACCGCAGCGCCCAATCCGTCGCGCGGGCAGGTGACCTTCTCGATCGCGGCGGGTGAGGACCAGGCGCGGGTTCAGATCTTCGACGCGGGTGGACGCTCGGTTCGGACGATCGATGTCGCGCCTTCGAACGGCGCGCGCGTCGCGGTCTGGGATCAGCGCGACGACGCGGGTAACGCGGTCGCCTCGGGGATGTACTTCTTCCGCGCGAGCGCG
>CAZZAH010000102.1:0-11153 GCA_964652115.1 uncultured bacterium
GCTCCCGAGGGGTACGCCGACGCGAGCGCGCGTGCCTCGTCCCACACGACGCGTTGCCTCGCGCTCGCGAGACGTCCGATCAGGGCACCCTTGCCCGGCGCCTCGCCGTCACGGAACTGAAGCGCGCGCGCTTCGCCATCCGGCAACCAGGCCGAGGAGACCTCGCCGAAGTCGGAATCGTCACCGACGAGCCAGAAGACCGCCAAGGTCGGTCGAGCGAAGCGCGCTTCGATCTCGGCCGCGAGCTCCTGCGCGAAGAGGAGCTTGTACAGCGTGTAGAGTGGTCCGCCGAAGAGCGCGGGCTGCTGTCCGGTCACGATGGCGAGACCTTCGCCGCTCACCAGCGCGCGGGCGCGCTTCGCGAGCTCCGTGCCGGCGCCCAGCCGGAGGTTCCACGCAAGGATCTCCTCCAAGGCGGTCGAGCCGAGCGAACCCGGGGACCGGCCCTCGGCTCTCGCGCGCAGGCTCGCTTCATCCCACGCGTCTCCCCGCTCGTCGCGCGGAAGCCATCCGCGGAAGATCATCGCGCCTCCTCGATGTCGATGACCGAGTTCCTCGCCGTCACGACGCCCCTTCCTTCCGTGACGACGCCGGCCGCCTCGCGATCAGAATGAGGCGGGGCGATCGCTCGAGCTGGAACGACGTACCGTCGTAGCCTCCGAGCAAGCGGTCGACCTGGAAGCCGCGATCCTCGATCAGCGCCGCGAGCTGATCCGGAGCGTAGAGCCGGACCCGCTCGTGGAAGCGGCGCGTCGGCGGGTCTCCCACCACGATCTCCTTTCGCACGAAGGGGCCGGTTTCATCGATCCAACGCGACTCCTCGACCTTGAGCTCGCCGACCTGACGACTGCTCCGAGGGACGAGCGTGTCGCGCACCCGCGCCGCGTTCAGAAAATCGAGCACGAGGAATCCACCCTCGCGAAGCACGCGCGATACCTCGCCCAGCACGCGCCCGTCTTCCGCCGTCGTGTCGAAGTAGCCGAAGCTGGTGAAGAGGACCACGACGGTGCCGAACGCGCCTGATCGCCACGGTAGCTCCCGCATGTCTCCTCGCGCGAGTGGAGCTCCGGGCGCGATCCCCCTCGCTGCTCGAAGGAGCGCCGGCGAGAGATCGAGGCCGAAGACCCGCCTACCCGCTCGGCGTGAGGCCGCGAGAAATCGTCCCCCCCCGCAGCAGAGATCGAGCATCGGATCGTGGAGCGCTCCGAAGCGCTCGAGCGAGCCGAGCAACGCGGCGGCTTCGCCTTGATCCCGATGGGCGTAGAGCGAGAGATAGAGATCATCGAAGGCGTCGACGAACCAGTCGCGCGCGGCGCGCGGGCCTTCGGCGGAGAAGCTCATCGCGGAAGTGTACCGGGCTTGTCGGGCAGGGTTGAATCGGTTTCCGTGCGAGGGTGCGCGGTTCGATCGAGCGACCATCTTGCGGCCGCATCGGAATCGCCGGCGGCCGAGCGGGTCAGCAGCAGGAACTCACGGTCGTAGTACGCCACGCGATAGCCCCCTTCCAACCAAACGTCCGCGTCCACCCGCACGCGCTCGGGATACTCCTGGTGCCGGCGGCTCGTCAGGTCGAGCACGATCCAATCTGCATCCCACGGGCCGAGGACGCCCGGCACCTGGCGCTCGACCTGTCCTCGCAGCAACCAAGCCCAGCTCGAGTGATAGACCTGGACCCGCGTCCGATGCGCGAATTGCGCCGCGAGTGTCTCGGCCGCGAGCACGCTCGCGTCCTTGGGGATCAGGGCGGCGGCGCGACGGAAGGCAGCGACGTCGTGGTCGCGCTCCAAGCCGTAGCACTCGGTGTAGGGCCAACGCGCGGAGTGAAGGATCGGCGAATCGAGGAGACCGGCGCCAACCGGCGCGAGCGTGATCCACGAGAGCACGAGGGTCGTTCCTCCCGCCGACGCGAACCATCGAGCGTTCAGAGCACGCAGTCCCCCCACGACCGAAGCCCAGCAGAGGAAGGGCAGGACCGGCGCCTGGTAGTGAAAGTAGATCGCGCACTGGTTGAGGTCGTCGCTCCAAAAATTCTGCAGGAAGACCAAGCTGCCCGCGAGGAGCGCGTCGGGCGCGAGTAAGGAGAGGAAGCCGCTCGGCAAGACGAGCTGAAAGAGATAAACCAGCCGGCGAAGCTGGGAGAGCTCGCGCACGAAGGGAAGCCACGGACGGCGAAGCAGCGTCAGCACGATCTCCCCCGGCGTCGAGCCGAGATAGGCGTAGCGCCCCAGCGTGTCCGACTCGAGCCCGGAGCGGAAGTGCGGGATCCAGGCGAAGACCGCGAGCACCGCCCAGGCGAAGCTCATCACTGCGAGGCAAAGCCCCAGCGCGCGCCAACCCTTCCGCCGCCACGCCAGCAGCGCCAAGAGCCCCGACGCGAGCCCCACCTCCTCGCGCAGCGTGAGCGAGAAGAGGAGCAGCACGGCCCAGGGCAGTCTCCTTTCTTCTTCCCACATCGCGATGGCCCAGAGGAGCACGGGAAGCGCGGCCGTCACCCAGTGCGCGTCGAACCTGCTCATGAAGCCGACCGCGGGAAGGAAGAGGTAGGTCAGCCCGAAGACGAGAGCGACCAAGGGATCGCTCGATCGGCGAAGCGCGATGCGAAACATCGCCGGTGCTCCCAGCGCGAGCCACCCGCTCTGGGCCGCGAGGAGGATCCGAACGTCATCCCAGATCCAGTAGAGGGGGGCAAGCAATGCGTAGCTCGGCACGAAGTGATCGCCCAGATAGTTGGGCACCTCGATCGACGACGCGAAGCCATGGCCATGGGCAAGATTCCAGAGCAGCTGGTCCTCGATCGCGAGATCGTAACCGGCGGAGTTCAGGAGCTGGTGCCGCAGGATCGATTGCGCGCCGAAGCAGATGGCCCAGAGAAGGGCCGCGATCCAGGTCAGAAGCGAGGCGCGCCCAGGATCGAGCGACGCGGTCACCCGGGCGCGCCAGGCATCGACTCGAATGCCACGCTCGGTGCCGAGTACGAACCGCGCCGCCAGCGCGATGAGCCCACCCGCCAAGACGGTGAGCGCGCCGAGCCGTGTGAACCAAGAGAGGAGGTCGGGCTGAATCCGCTCGATCTCGCCGCCCGCGAGATAGCCGCGGAGGAAGAGGAGCATGGCCGCGCCGGCACCGACGAGGAGCACGCCTCCCAAGCTCCCGATCGTGCGCGCGGGTCGGGACGCGGGCGTGCCGGTCCTCGTCATCGGTTCATCGGGGCGTTGCCATCGGGAAGGCGCTAGGCGCGGAGCTCGCCCCAGAGGCGGAAGAGCTCGCGAAAGGCCCGCAGGATGACGGAGAGCTTGGCGCCGGATTGCTCCCCGAAGCGCCGCGGGTAGTGGTGAACCGGCACCTCGATGATGCGCGCGCCACGTTGCCGAGCTCGAGCGAAGATCTCGACGTCGATCAGGGCTCCTTCCGATTTCAAGGTCATGCCTTCGAAGATCGACGCGCGGTAGAGCTTGAACGCGCAGTCGACGTCGCGGCAGCGGAGACCGAAGAGCACGCCGACGAGGAGATTGAACGCCCAGCCATTGAGCTTCCGATGCAGCGGATCGCGGCGATCGAGGCGGTAGCCGGTGACGATCTCGTAGCGATCGCGCAAGCCGAGCAGGAGCGGAATCTCGCCGAGATCGAATTGGTTGTCGCCGTCGGTATAGAAGATCCAGCGATAGCGGCAGGCGGCGAGGCCGCTCTTGAGCGCGGCGCCATACCCGCGATTGACCGGATGATGCACGACGCGCACGACTCCCTCGTGTGTCGCCGCCAGTCGATCGGCGATCTCTCCCGTTCGATCACGGCTGCCGTCGTTCACGCAGATGATCTCGAACCGTTGCGCGAGGGTCGGCAGAACCTTGAGCGCACGCGCGACCCCCTCCTCGATGTTCTCCTCCTCGTTGAACATCGGGTAGAAGAGCGAAAGCTCGTCGATCGGGAGCGTTGCGTCCACGTGGTCCTCTTACAGGCGAATGCCGCCCGCGCCGTCGATCCGGACCGTCCGACCGTCGGTCGAAACCTCGAGCCGAATCAGCTGCACCAGCGGGATGAGGAAGCGCAGCCCCGCTCCGCCGCCGAAGCGTGTCTTCGCCCGACCGCGCGCCAGCGCACTTCCCTCCCAGATCGAGCCGGCATCGACGAAGAGTGAGCCATCGACCGTCACGTCCACCTTGCGGTGAAGACGGCGGAGATCAAAGGTGCGTCGTGACAAGAGCGGCACCACCTGCTCGGCCCAACCGACCCAACGGCTCTCTCCCCCGAACTCGCCCGGGGAATAGCCGCGAAGCGTGCTGGGTCCGCCCAAGCTCGAACGAAGATAGCGCGGAACGGTCCCCTCGCTCCAGAGGAGGCGCGTCGCCAACGTGAGCCCGCTCTCCTCTCCGGTCGGAATCACCGCGAGCAGATCGCCGGTCCAACGCCAAAAGTCGGTGTCTCCGCCGAGCGGGCCGCCGTGCCTGACCGCGCCGAGTGCCATGAGGTGTCCGCGATTGGCCCGCAGCCGATACGCGCGAGTGTCCTGATAGAGCCCCAGGCCGAGCCATCGATGATCGTCGCGCTCCGGCAACGTGCCCGGCGGAGACGATGCGTAAGGCTCGGTCCGCGCGTTCTCCCAACCGGGGTTGATCGACATCCCGCGCGTTCGCCCCTTCGATGGAGCGAGGGCGACGCTCACACCGGCACGCGTCTCGCGCAGGAGATCGGTCTCCTTCTTTTGACGTGCCCAATAGAGGGAGAGCCCGAGCCCGCATCGACGTCCGAAGGTCCAACGCCGGCCGTAGCCCAAGCGCGCGTCGCGTACCCCGCCGACCCGCCCCGAGAGCTCGAGGCTCTGGCCAAGGCCGCGGAAGTTCGATTCGCTCACCACCGCGCCGTAGGAGAACTTGTTCTCCGGGTCGTAGTCGATGGTCGGAAGGGCGTAGAAGGTCGGGCGCTCGGAGAGTCGGACGAGGAGGCGTGGGCGATTCGTCTCTCGGTCACGCGCGAGCGAAAGGTCGACATTGGCGAAGAGACCGAGGTCGAGCAGGTGATCACGATCCTCGCGCAGACGCACGAAGTCGATCCGCCGGCCGGGCCGATGCCAGAGCTCTCGCGTCACCAGCTCGGGGCGTGTGCGGGACAGGCCTTCGATCTCGACTTCCGAGAGGGTCCGATCGACCCACAGCGAATCGGCGGCGAGCGGACCCAAAGAAGATGCCCGGGCCGCGAGGGCACCGGGCATGGCGGTCATGAAGAGCAGGAACGCAAACCACGCAAGCGCCGCGCGCGTGAGGTTCGCGGCCACCGCGCATTCGGCCCAAATGCCGGCGTTCAGTTCCGCGGATCCGGTTTCGTCTTGGCTCCGCCGCCGCCCGTCCGGATCACGCCATCGTCGGACGAAAGATCGTGCACGATGAAGCCGACGGCGAAGATCCCCGCGCCGGCCATGAGCGTCTTGCTCGGGTCGCGCTTCTTCTGCGTGATACGAAGCACGTTGGTCAGCGGGAGCGTGTGCTTCCGCGTGACGTCGTCGTAGTAGATCTCCTGATCGCGCGATTGCCGCTCGACCTGGACGGTGTACTCCCCGACCAACGAGTCGGTCCCCACCGTCACCCGATCGAAGCGGTACTCGAGGTTGTCGAGCGTCTCCACCTTGGCGTGACCGAGAACCAACCCATCCTGCAGTGCCGCCGGGTGAAGGGTCGTCCGCGTAGAGCAGCCGAAGGAGAGCAGGATCAGAGCCGCATAAAGGGCGAAGAATCGAGTCATTTCTCTTCCTCCCGCGCGGATCATAGCAGAGGCACAGAAGGCAACCGATCAGAAGTGCGTCCTCCGGAGCTAGCGCTTGAGCTCGGTCTGGTAGCGATGAAGGAGGGAATGCGCCTCGATCGGCGTGATCGCTGCGAGGTCGAGGGCGCGAAGCTCCCGCGCGAAGGCCGGCTCGCCGAAGAGCGAGAGCTGCTCGATCTGATTCGTTCGCGGCCTCGCCGGTCCGGTCTCTGGCTCGAGGTCGCGGCGGGCGCCATCTTCCAGGTGCGAGAGCACCTCGCGGGCGCGCGCGATGACCGTGTCGGGTACGCCGGCCAAGCTCGCCACGTGAATGCCATAGCTCCGATCGGCCCCGCCGTCGACGATTCGATGAAGGAAGACGACCCGGTCGCCCCACTCCTTCACCTCGACGTTGCGGTTGATCACGCCGTTGCCCTCGCGCGCCAGACGCGTGAGCTCGTGGAAGTGCGTCGCGAAGATGGTGCGCGGGCGCGGTCCGTCAACCGCGGCGAGCGCCTCCGACACCGCCCACGCGATCGCGAGGCCGTCGTAGGTCGAGGTCCCGCGGCCGACCTCGTCGAGCAGGACCAAGCTCCGACGTCCAGCGTGGTGCAGGATGCGGCTCGTTTCGATCATCTCGACCAGAAAGGTCGATTGCCCGCGCGCGAGAGCGTCCTGCGCCCCCACGCGCGTGAAGATTCGATCGACCAACCCGATCTTGGCCTCGCGCGCCGGCACGTAGGATCCGATCTGCGCCAGCAGCACGAGCAGGCCGATCTGGCGAAGATAGGTCGACTTTCCCGCCATGTTAGGCCCGGTCAGAACGACCAGCTGCTGCGCTTCGCCATCGAGCAGCAGATCATTGGGAACGAAGCGGTCACGCCCCACCGCCAGCTCGACCACCGGATGGCGGCCTTCGCGGATCTCGAGGCAAAGATCGTCGCGGAGCTCGGGGAGCGTCCACTCGTAACGCGCCGCCACCTCGCTCAGGGCTTGCAGAAAATCGAGCTGCGCGAGCGCCGCGGCGAGCCGCTGAAGCGCCGCCGTCTCCTCCTTGATCCGCGCGCACAGCTGATCGAAGAGCACGCGCTCGCGGCGAAGCTGGCTCTCCTCCGCGCGGAGCACCTTCTCCTCGAACTCCTTGAGCTCCGGGGTGAGATAGCGCTCGGCGCCGGCCAAGGTCTGCTTCCGCGTGTAGCGCTCGGGCACCTTCCCGAGCTGCGATTGCGAGACCTCGATGAAGTAACCGAAGACGCGATTGAATCCGACCTTGAGGCCGGGGATTCCGGTCGCGCGGCGTTCCTCCTCCTGCAAGCGAGCGATCCAACCCTTGGCGTCGCGCGCGAGGCTTCGCACCTCGCCGAGCTCCGCGTCCCACTCGTCACGAAAGACCCCGCCGTCGGCGAGGCTGGTGGGAGGATCGTCGACCAACGCGCTCCCAAGCATCGCCGCGAGCTCGTTCAGAGGCCCGGTCGCGAACGTGGGGAGGCCGGTCGCCGACTCGACCGCATCCCGCAACGACTCGACTCGCGGGGCGACGCGCAAGCTGTTCCGCAGCGCCGCCAGATCGCGCGGGCCGCTCTTGCCGCAGTGAAGCCGCGCGAGAATGCGCTCCAGGTCGCTCGTCTCCGCCAGTGCCGCGCGCAGGGCCGAGCGCTTCGCGAGATCGAGCCACGCCGTGACGCCGCGTTGGCGCGCTTCGATCGCCGCGCGATCGCGCAGCGGACGTCGGAGCGCGGCGCGCAGGAAACGCGCCCCGGCCGCGGTCTTGGTTTCATCGAGCACCGCCACCAGGGTCGAGTCACGCGACGCGCCCGGCATCGGCTCCAGCACCTCGAGGCTTCGCAAGGTCGACTCGTCGAGCACGAGCCCTTCGTTCGGTCGGATGCGCCGCAGCAAGCGCAGATGCCCGAGCTCCGATTGCTTCTGCTCTCGCGCGTACTCGAGGAGGGCGCCCGCCGCACCGAGAGAGGGGCCGAGGTCTTCGCACTCGAACGGTTCGAGCGAAGCGACCCGAAGCTGCTCCAAGAGCGCTCGCATCGCCCGCTCGCGACCGAAGCGCCAAGGGTCGAGGTAAGTGCGGAAGGGCGCGCGCGGAAGATCGAGCGCGGCGAGCCATGGGTCGAGCGTCTCGCGCTCCGACTCGACCAAGATGATCTCCGACGGTGCGAGCCGCGCCAGCTCCTCCCCCGCTTCCTCGCGGCCAAGATCGCCGACGCGAAGCTCACCGGTCGAGACGTCTGCCGCGGCGAGCCCGACGCGAGCGCCGTCGAGCCTGAGCGCCGCGATGAAGTTGTTGCTCGACGCCTCGAGCAGCGAGTCCCCGAGCGTCGTGCCCGGTGAGAGAACCTCGACCACGCGACGTTCGAGCAGCTTCTTCCCCGCCCCCGGCTCTTCCACCTGCTCGCAGATCGCGACGCGATGACCGGCGCGCAGGAGCTTCGCGATGTGCCCTTCGGCGCTGTGCCACGGGAAGCCGGCGAGCGGGATCGGGTCGGCGTCTTTCGGATTGCGGCTGGTCAGAGCGATGCCGGTCTCGCGCGCCAGGACGTGCGCGTCCTCGAGGAAGGTCTCGTAGAAGTCGCCCATGCGGAAGAGGAGGATGGAGCCCGGATGCTCCGCCTTTGCGCGGAGGTACTGGGTCATCATCGGCGATTCGGTCGCGGACCTCTGTCCGGTTCGCTCGCGCGTCACGGCGCGCCGCGTGGTCCTGTCAGGCGGACCACGGAGTAGTCGAGCCCCTGGCAGACGCGCTCCGCCAACGCCGCGGCGGCCGCGCGACTCGACTCGCGGCCGAGCCGGATGCGATACCAGTCGCCGCCTTCATCGCTCTCGCGATCGAGGCGGACGGAGAGCCCGCGCAGGGTCAGGCGTTCCATCTCCTCGCGTGCGCGAGCGCGATCCCGATAGGCGCCGAGCTGCACCGCGAAGGTACCGTCGACCTCTCCCGGCGTCGCCTTCGCCGTCGACTCGACCGGCGCGGCGGTGGCGGGCGCTTCGTCGTCATCTTCTTCAGGCGTCGGCGCCGCACCCTCCTGCGTGCTGTCGGGCGGAGCGACGACCGGCTCAGCGTTTCCCGCCATGAAGGTCGCGGCGAGGGCGCGCTCCGGGCTCGAGGCGGTGCGCTTCTCCCACGCTTCGATCGACTCGAGCGTAAGGCCCAGATCCTGCCCAAGCGCGGGCGAGGTCGAGAGAACGAGCGCGATCCGGTAGTAGACCGGCCCGAGACAGCCCAATCGCGCGGCCGAGCCTTCCTCCGCGAGGTAAGCGCGCAGCGCGGGGTTCGCCTTGCCGTGCCTCAGCTCTTGATCGCCCACCGCGAGCGCCGCCAACACCGCGGGAATGGAGTTGGCCGAGCCACGCGTGGTCGCCTCGCCCGTGCCCTCCACCTCGAGCACGCTGCGGCATTGCTCCGCCCAGAAACGCGCACGGTCGCGCGCCTCGTCGTGCGCTCCTCCCTTGAGGCCGAGCTCGAACCAGGTGAGCGCGTCGCGCGACGCCCCGGCGCCGTAGTAGTAGAGCCCGATCCAGACCGCCGCCTTGGCCGCGGTCTCCGGATCGCTCTGGTTCTCCGCCAGGTTCTTCATCGCGGAGAGCGCATCCTCGGCCGTCGGTACCGCGAGCGCCGCGAGATACGCCTCGGCCGGAGAGCGAAAGGAGAGCGCGTCGCGAAGACCTCGAAGGATGTTCTCGCGTCCCGGGTCGTCCTGCGCTCGAGCGATCGAGGTCAGGAAGAGCAAGGTCGCTAGGAGCGAGCACGCGAGCAGAGCGCAGCGGGTGCGAGGGCAATTCATGCGCTCAACGTACCCCACACGCCGCAGCTCGCGCAGCGCGGATCGAGGTCCTCCTTCGCTCGTCCACACGCGGCACAGCGTGGCTCGGCCTCGGTCGGCGTTTCCTCGTCGAGCAGCGCATCGAGCTCGTGGAGCGCCTCGCTCGTCCGCCCGGCGGAGAGGAGGCACCGCGCGAGCAGGCGACGCGCGCGCCGATGATTCCCGTGGCTCGCCAGGATCGATTGCAGGACGTGGATCGCCTCCTCGAGCTGACCTCGGCGCCGGTGCATGTCGGCCAGCGCGATCAGGGCCGCGACCGAAGAAGGCGAAGACTGTCCGAGCGATTCGTAGACCGGCAGAAGATCGCCGAAGCGACCGAGCTCGAAGTAGGCGCGCTCGAGTCGCTCGAAGACGCGGCCCGCATGATCCGGATGCGCGCGGGCGTGCTCGAGCCACTGCTGCGCGGCCTTCTCGTGCTCGCCCTCTTGGGCCAGGATGTCGCCGAGGAGCACCCGCGCGGCGGGCGGCTCTCCCTCCTGGCCGAGCACGCCTTCGAGCAGGCGACGCGCATCCTTCGCGCTTCCGGCGGCGAGCAGGCGCGAAGCGGCGTGAAGGCGAATCGCGATCGGTCGTGGGCTCGCCTTGCCGGGAGCAATGCGCTCTCGCTCCCCCGCACGCGCGAGCGCCTGGTCCCACTCTTCACGCGCGAGATGCGCGTCGATGACGCCGGTGAGCGCGATCACGCTGCGTCCATCGCTCGACAAGATGCGCTCACCCAAACGAAGCACCTCGTCCCAGTTCTTGAGCGCGGCCATATCCTGGAGCAGGCTCTCCCGAATCTGAATCGCGAGCGCGGGATCGCCGACCGGGCGCGCGGCGAGGCCCGAGTGGATGCGCTCCGCCTTCTCCGCGTGCCCCATGGTGCGGAGCAGATCGCCGAGGCGAAGATACGCCGCGAGGTTCTCGGTCTCCTGCCGCGCCACCCGGCGCAGCGCGTCGATCGCGAGATGACGTCGCCCTCGAATCAGTCCGTCGATCGCGGCGAGGTAGGAAGGCGCCGCGTCCCAAGGCTCCGCCTCGCGCCGGCGTCCCAGCACCCAGGGCAGACCGATCACCGCCAGGATGCCGAGGAGCAATCCGAGCAGAAGAAGGAACTGGCCCGCGCTCATCCCTCGTGCCTCACCGGTAGGACTCGACTTCTTCGTCTTCGGGCAGATCGTCGAGGGTGGCGCTCCGAAGCGCGTGAAGCTCGTCGAGCAGCCGCCGCCGCTCCCGCGCCAAGCGCGCGATCTCAGCGCGGAGCTGAAGATCGCGGAAGACGCTCACCACCGCATAGGTCAGCAGCCCCGCGAAGTAAGCGCAGATGAGAACCAGCGCGAGCGAGACGTTGCGGTACTGCGCGATCGGCCGGAGGTCGACTTGCACGCGCTCTTGCACGTTCTCGAGCCCGAAGACGAGGAGCGCGCCCATGAAGAGGAGCGCCAAGAAGAGCTTGAGGTAGGCCATCGGTTCTCGCCCTCGCTGTTCTTCGCCGTCGAGCGCGCCATTCTAAGGAGGGGATGCGGAGGGGTTCAAGCCTCGAGGCGCTCAGTGTCGCTGAGCTCCCGGCGGGAATGAAGAGGGGCGGACGCTTTCACGCCCGCCCCG
>CAZZAH010000103.1:0-11130 GCA_964652115.1 uncultured bacterium
GAGAGGGGACAGCGCCTCGATCTCGATCGCCCGGCGCATGAGCACGGGATCGGCCTGTGGATCCAAGTAAAGCGTCGCGATCTCGAGGATGTTGAAGCTCCGCTCTTCGCGATGGCTGAAGGCCACGCTGTCGCCGGCGCCGATCGATCCCTCGCGCACGACGCCGAGATAGAAGCCGAAGCGTCCGCTCTCGGTGAAGCGCCGGATGATGTCAGGCTGACCGAGCCGCATCGCGAGATTGGTGCACGGTAGGCGCGGCTGGGTCACCACCACGATCGCGTCGCCGATCGCGAGCTGATCGCCGATCCGAACGTCATCCTCGCGCAGGCCGGTCACGGTGAGGTTCTCGCCGAAGGCCCCCGGGGTCAGGACGAGGCTGGGAAGCTCGCGTCGCCACGCGTCGTAGTGCTCCGCCGGATAGAGATAGGCCGCGCGCGAAGGCCCACCATGCACACGCAGATCATGCTGCCCATCGCCGTCGAAGTTGAGCATGCCCAGGTGAACGCGTCCCTCGGCCGGCGTCTTCCAGATGCCGGAGGTGCGCGTCTGGCCTTCCCACTCCGCTTCGCGCGGGCGGCCGACGCTCACCGCGAGCACCTTCATCTCGGAATTCGTCACGAGCTAGTGTTGCAGCCGGCGCGCGGCCGCTTCGTCGATCAGCCAGGTGACGTGGCCATCCTTCGGACGAACGATCTGCGAGGGCAAGCGACCGGGATCGAACTCGCCCAGAAGCACCTCCTCGAGCGTCTCGGACTTCTCCTCGCCGCTGACGAGGAAAAGGACGTGACCCGCCGCGTTGAGCACCGGCGGCGTGATCGTCACGCGATGCGAGTTGAGCTTCTCGACCCACGGCGCGGTCACCCAACGCTGCTGCTCCCATACCGCGGTCGTGCCGGGGAAGAGCGATGCGGTGTGGCCATCGATGCCAAGGCCGAGCAGGATCAGATCGAACTGCGGAAAAACGCCGGAGAGCGCCTGCCGCGCGACGAAGAAGCCGCGGAGATCCATCTCGTAGAGGTGCGCGGCGTTGTCCAGGTCGGGGTTCTCGCCCGCGATCCGATGCACGTTCCCGACGGGCACAGGAATCTTCGAGAGGAGAGCCTCGTTCACCATCCGATAGTTCGAGTCGGGATGGTCTGGCGGCACCGGTCGCTCGTCGCCAAAGAAGAAGTGCACCGTCTCCCACGGTACACCGGCGCGCCCCGCGGCCCGCTCCGCGATCATCTCGTAGAGACGACGAGGAGTCGAGCCGCCGGAGAGCGCCACCGAGAAGAAACCGCGCTGAATCACCGCATCGCGAGCGATCCGTGCGAACTCGATCGCCGCCTCGCGCGCGACCGCTTCCGCGTCCTCGACGATGTGGATCTGCGGCTTCATCCCTCGTAGATCTTCATGATCTCGCTCAGGAGCTTGAGCGCGTCGGCCTTCGAACGCTGGAAGCTGTTCCGTCCGATGATCGAGCCGAAGCCGCCGCCGTCGCGGATCGCCTTCGCCTCCGCCAGCACCGATTCGTTGCTCGAGGTCGGACCGCCGGAGAAGATCACCACCCGCCGTCCACCGAACGTGCACTGCGTGACATGCTTCACGCGATCGGCCAAGGTCTCGATCTGGATCTTCTCCTTCTCGTAGACCTTCCGCGCCGCGTCCTGCTCAATGTGCGTGCTCGGGAGCTTCACCTTGATGATGTGGGCGCCGAGCTGCGCCGCCAGATGCGCGCAGTAGCCGATGACGTCGATCGCGGTCTCGCCCTCTTTGGAGATCTCGGAGCCGCGGGCATAAGCCCAGACCACGACGACGAGGCCGGCGCGCTTCGCCTGCTCCGCCAGCACACGGATCTGCTCGTACATCGCGAGGCGATGGGCCGAGCCGGGATAGATGGTGAAGCCGATGCCGACGCATCCCAGGCGCAGCGCGTGATCGACCGAGCCGGTCACCGCCTGCATCGGATCCTTCTCGTCCATCAGGATGTCATGGTTGTTCAGCTTGAGGATCAGCGGCACCTCGCCGGCGAACTCACGCGCGCCTGCCTCGAGGAAGCCGAGCGGTGCGGCGTAGGCGCTGCAGCCCGACTCGACCGCGAGCTGAAAGTGATAGCGCGGATCGAAGCCGGCGGGATTCGGCCCGAAGCTGCGGCCGGGGCCGTGCTCGAATCCTTGATCGACCGGCAGGATCACCATGCGGCCCTTGCCGCCGAGTCGCCCATGGTTCAAGAGGCGAGAGAGGTTGGTCAATGTTCCGGGACTGTCGCTCCCGTACCAGCTCAGGATTTCACGTACGCGTTCGGTCATTGGAAAGCACTCCTTCTTGGGGCCGCGGAGCGGGCCGGGCGGCCCTGCAATCTTCATCGGCGCGACGAGGTCATAACTCGTGTGCCGGAGCGGCTCCGGGCCCCGTCTTTTCTACCACCCGCGCGGGTTTCGCGCATCATCGGAAAGGGGAGCCGGCGAAGAGGGCTATCGCACAGTTCGACCGAGATCGCGTATCGAACTCCCCGCGGCCGGTAGCGCGGCTCGTTGCGGCGCGATCGAGTAGACTCGCCCCCCTGATGACACCGAACGAGCAGCACCGCTACAGGACCACCCTCCGCGAGATGATCGCGCTGGCGCTTCCGATCGTCGGCGTTCAGGTCGGCATGATGCTGATGGGCGTGGTCGACACGATGGTCGTCGGGCGCGTGTCGGCGCTCGCGCTCGCCGCGGTCGCGATCGGCAACCTCTACACCTTCGGCGTGATGGCCTTCGGCATGGGCGTGCTGATGGCGCTCGACCCGATCGTCGCCCAGGCGGTCGGCGCGCGCGACGACGCCGCGGTCTCTCGCGGAATGCAGCGCGGCATCATCCTCGCGTGTCTGGTTGCCGTGCCGATCTCGCTCGCCTACCTTCCGGCAGCGGCGTTCCTCCGGGTCGCGCATCAACCGGCGGAGCTCATCCCGGTCGCCACGCGCTTCATTCATCTTTCGATTCCGGGCGTGCTGGGCTTCCTCCTCTTCGTCGTCTTCCGCCAGACGCTGCAGGCGCTCGGGCGAATCGCACCGATCGTCTGGACGATCGTGATCGCGAACATCGTCAATCTCGCGCTCAACTGGGTGCTCGTCTTCGGGCACCTCGGCGTCGTGCCGCTCGGCGTCGCGGGCGCGGCGATCGCCACCATGGCCTCGCGGTGGGTGATGGTGGCACTGCTCCTCGTCTTCGCCTGGGGCGATCTCTCGCGGCGGCTCTCGCCCTGGCTTCCTTCGAGCTTCGATCGGCCTTCGCTCCTCGGGATGTTCCGCGTCGGCGCGCCGATCGGCCTGCAATATCTGCTCGAGTTCGGCGTCTTCGGCGTCGTCGGACTGCTCATGGGGATGCTCGGGTCGAACCAGATCGCCGGGCATCAGGTCGCGCTCAACCTGGCGTCAGTCACCTTCAACGTTCCTTTCGGGGTTTCGTCGGCGACGGCGGTGATGGTGGGACGCGCGGTCGGCGCCGGCGATCCGATCGAAGCGAGGCACAGCGCGGCGGCGGGCCTCTGGCTCGCGGTCGGCTTCATGACCTCGACCGCGATCCTCTTCCTCGCCTTGCCGCTCTGGCTCGCGCGCCTTTACACGCAGGCGCCGGAGGTGCTGGCGGTGGCGGCGGTGTTGATCCCGCTCGCCGGCGTCTTTCAGGTCTTCGACGGCATTCAGGTGACGGCGATCGGCGTTCTGCGCGGGCTCGGCGACACGCGGACGCCGATGCTGGTCAACATCGTCGGCTTCTGGTTGATCGGCTTTCCGATCAGCATCGTGCTTGGCTTTCACACGACGCTCGGACCGGCGGGGCTCTGGTGGGGATTGGTGGCGGGGCTGGTCGCGGTCGCGCTGGTGCTGCTCGCGCGCGTGAGGGTGAAGCTCACGCGCGGTGCGCGGCGGCTGCGTTACGAATCGGAGTAGGCCGCCAGCCGGCCGGGCTACTCGAAGGCAAAGGGATAGGCGTACCAACGCAGGCGGGACACCACCCAGATGTCGGCCGCGAGTCCGATGACGAAGGGGAGGACCACCTCGGGATGCCCTCCGCTCGATCGCTCGACCCACGCGATCCGTTCGTAGGGAATCGAGCGCGAGGGGCCCGAGAAGGCGGATCCCGGGCGGATCTCGAGCCGCGATCGGGAAGGCAACTCGCCGCGCGATGCGCGACGCCTCAGCTCGTCGCCCGAGAGCATCGCGGTGGTGCCGCGGAGCTCCTCCACCCACTGCAGGTCGGTCGCGCGCGCTCCCTCGAGCAAGAGCAGGTTCCCATCGAAGCCGCGGAACGCGCCGCGGAGCTCGTGCTCGCCCAACAGATGTACGGACACGCTCTCTTCCAGCGCGGGCAGTCCCTTCTCCGCCTTCTCGACAGCGACGGCGTAGCTGTCCTCGGATGCGTAGGTCACGCCGCCGACGAGGCCCGAGATCCGCTCACCGTTCCACAGCACGAGGTTCACGTGTTGATTGGGACTCGCGAGCCACACGTGCGAGGCTTCGACCCGCTGGCTCGGGTAGTTGCGCGAAAGAGCGACGGAGAGCGCTCCCCCGACCAGGGTGCAGCCGCTTCCGCCGAGCGAGATGAGCGCGAAGAGCAGAGCCGTCCAGATTCGCATGCCTCAATCCTTGAAGTTGTTCTTCAGGAACGCACTCAGGATGAACGCATCGGCCACCGCGCCGATCACGGTGCCGAACGATCTGCCGTTGGGTGAGGTCGCGACCTCGACCCCGACGAAGCGATCGAGAGGCACCAGCGCCGGCAGCTCCGGCGGCCCGACCCGCCTCGTCTCGAGCGCATAGGCGGAGAGGAGCGGCAGCTCGCCTCGCTCGATCCACCCGCGGATGGAATCGCCCTCGGTGGCCGTGCCGCTCTCGATATCCTTCACCCCGCGAACGAGGGCGAGCGTGACCGGCAAGCGTCCCGTCTCGAGGTCGAGCACGATCGACTCCGGATCGAATCCGCGAAAGCGCCCGCGCACCATGCCGCGCGCGCCGAGGTCGAGCTCCAACGAATCGCCCCAACTCGGCGCGAGGGGATGCGCGTTGCTCTGCCACGCCAGATACGAGGTCCTCGCGTCGTCATCGGGGAGCGCGACGCGGCCTCCCCAGAGCCCGAGCAATGCGCGTTCGCCCTCATCCCCGCGCACGACCACGCGGACTTCCTTTCCGAGCGGAAGCGAGGCGACGTCATCGGGACGCACGCGCGCGAAAGCGCCAGGAGGCGGATCCAGCGTGCCGCCGAGCTCGGAGGAGATGATGGTGCACCCGGAGAGAAGGAGCGGGAGCGCGCCCGCGAGCAGCGCGATCGATCGGCCCATGCGGACTCCCTTCGAACAATCCTCGCGCATCCTAGGCTCGGCACTCACACGGTGCAAGGCGCGCACGCGAGGGGCGTCGATAGAAAGCTCCGTTCCCGCTTCGTCCTCTGCGCGCGCATCGCTAGGCTCAGCGAAAAGGGAGGCCTTGATGCACACGCGACCGCTGAGCAAGACCGGAGTCGACATCGCCGCACTTGGATTGGGCTGCATGGGCATGTCGGAGTTCTATGGCCCTCGCGACGAGAGCGAGTCGATCGCGACCTTGAACCGCTCGATCGACCTCGGCATGAATCACTGGGATACCGCCGATGTCTATGGCGTCGGACGCAATGAGGAGCTGCTCGCGAAGGTGCTGAAGGCCCGGCGCGGCGAGGTCTTCCTCGCGACCAAGTTCGGCAACGTGCGCGGCGAGGACGGCGGCTGGCTCGGTGTCGATGGTCGTCCGGAGTATCTGCGCCGACAGTGCGAGTCGAGTCTGCGTCGCCTCGGCGTCGAGCAGATCGACCTCTACTATCAGCACAGGGTCGATCCGAATGTCCCGATCGAGGAGACGGTCGGCGCGATGGCCGCGTTGGTGACGGCAGGCAAGGTGCGGTTCCTCGGTCTGTCGGAGGCGGCGGCGTCGACCTTGCGGCGCGCGGTCAGCGTCCATCCGATCGCGGCGCTTCAAACCGAGTACTCCCTCTGGACGCGCGACGTCGAGGCCGAGATCCTGCCCGCATGCGCGGAGCTCGGTGTCACGCTCGTCGCTTACAGCCCGCTCGGCCGCGGCTTCCTCACCGGCCGCTTTGCGAAGCTCGACGATTTCTCCACCGAGGATTGGCGGCTTCGCGGCCCACGCTTCCAGCCGGAGAACTTCGCGCGCAACCTCGCCCTGGTCGATGTGGTCAAGTCGAGCGCGAAGGCGAAGGGTTGTACAGCGGCGCAGCTCGCGCTCGCGTGGGTGCTGGCGCGCGGCGAGAACATCGTGTCGATCCCGGGCACGAGCAGCGTCGCGCGGCTGGAAGAGAACGCGGCGGCGGTCGAGGTGCGGCTCAGTGTGGAAGAGGCCGATGCGATCGCGGCGGCGGTGCCCCCGGCAAGCGGCGCGCGCTATCCCGAGCAGTCGATCAAGGCGACCAACCGCTGAGCGAGCCTCACGCCGCGGCGCGAGGCGAGCTCTCGTAGGCCGCGATCACTCGCCTGAGCTCCGCCGCGCGGATCGGCTTGGTGACCACGCCGTCCATGCCCGCCTGCTTGCAGGCGTGCTGTACCTCGGGCATCACGTCCGCGGTGAAGGCGAGGATCGGAGTATGCCTGCCGCCGTCCGCCTCTTGCTCGCGGATGCGGCGCGCGGCCTCCGTGCCGTCCATCACCGGCATCCGCAAGTCCATCAGGATGAGGTCGTACTGCGTCGTCTTGGCGTGCTCGACTGCCTGTGCCCCGTCGGTCGAACTGTCCACCTCGTGACCGCGCGCGCGAAGGAGACGCTCGACCAGCGCCAGGTTTACCGCGTTGTCATCCACGACGAGGATGCGAAGTGGTTGATCCGGCGCGCCGCCGTGTGCTGAGGTCCCCGCGTTCGTCGGAACCTTGGCCGCCACGAGCTGGCCCGCGGCCTCGCGGAGCGTCACCGTGAAGTGGAAACTGCTGCCCTTCCCCGGAACGCTCTCGACCCAGATGCTCCCCTCCATCGCGCTCACCAACTGACTCGAAATGGTGAGCCCGAGCCCCGTCCCTCCATACTGCCGCGTGGTCGAGCTGTCGGCCTGCGTGAAGGCCTCGAAGATCGATCGCTGCTTATCGGTCGGAATGCCGATCCCCGTGTCGGTCACGACGAAGTGAACCAGGCATTGCTCCGCGTCGCGCAGCGCGAGGTCGTAGGCGACGATGATCGACCCGCGTTCGGTGAACTTGATCGCGTTGCCGAGGAGGTTCAGGAGCACCTGACGGAGGCGGCCGGGATCTCCCACCAAGCTCGGCGGAAAGCCCTCTCCTTCGTCGAGCGAGAGGCTCAGCCCCTTCGCCTTCGCGCGCACCTGAACGATCGCCATCGCCTCCTGGACGCAATCCCGCAGGGTGAACGGCGCGAGATCGAGGCGCAGCTTGCCTGCCTCGATCTTGGAAAGATCCAGGATGTCGTTCAGCAGGTGGAGGAGCGAGTCGGCGCAGGTCTGCACGACCTGAATCTGTTCCCGCTGCACCGGCGTGAGGTCGGTTTCGAGCGTCATGTCGGTCATGCCGATGATGCCGTTCATCGGCGTCCGGATCTCATGGCTCATGTTGGCGAGGAAGTCGCTCTTGGCTCGCGCCGCCTGCTCTGCCTTGAGCTTCGCCTCGACCAACTCGGCGTTGGCGCGGACCAGCTCCGCGGTGCGTGCCGCCACCTCTTCTTCGAGGCGGCTGCGGTGCGCGCCGAGCTCGCGATCGCGCTCCTGGATCTGCTGGAGCATGTCGTTGAAGCCGTCGATCAGGCGTCCGATCTCGTCGTCATGACCGGTCGGCGCGCGGACCGAGTAGTCCTTGAGCTCGGAGACCTGTCGAGCCAGCTGCGCCAGTCGAACGATCGGATCCGAGATCCAACTCTGCACCGTGCGCGAGATCAGGGTCGCCATCCCGATCGAGAGGAGGAGCAGCGCGGCGAGAAACCAAGCCAGGGTGAGGAAGTGCGCGCGGATTCGCTCCGTTCCGAAGACGACGCTGACCGAACCGAGCAGTCGACCCTGGTGCGTAACCGGCCGAAGGATGCGGAGCGTCGCCTCGTCCGTCTTTAGCTCCTCGTCCTGCTGGTGGGGACCGGCGAACGCGGAATCGGCCGGGGTCGCGAGATAGCGCGCGAAGGGGTGCCCGTCCACGTCGTACACGATCGCGGCCTTCACTCGATCGTCGCTCCGCAGCGACTTGAGCACGCGCACCGCTTCGTCTTCGTCCGCGAAGGTGAGGCCGGCCGCGAGGTTGTTCGCGAGGATGTCGGCCGAGCAGGTGAGGTCACGCGTGACGAAGCCCCGCAGGAGGACCGACTCGAGCGAGAGAAACGCGACCGCCATGAAGGTCAGCGCGCTCGTCGCCACCAGAAGAGTGAGGAGCGTGAGCTTGCTCCGAATGGGAAGGCCACCATAGCGCCCGATCATGGCCGATCCTCGGCGGCATCGCGCGCGAGCTTGGCGAGCGAGAGGAGCTGGGCATCGAACCGAAGTCCGTTCCGCTGCGCCGCCCGCGTGTTGATCTCGAGCTTCACCTTCTGTCCGTCGACGTAGAGGCGAACGATCCCGCCGCTGGTGGCGAAGTTCGGCGACTCGCCGATCGTGATCACGCCGGGGAGCGCGAGCTTCCGACGCGCATCCGCGGTGAGCGGTGCGTTTCCCGCCACGAAGAGCACCTGGCAGAGCGGCAAGTGGTCGAGGTCGGGCACGCGGACGATCTCGGTCCGCCGGCCTTCGAAGGTCTGGGCGGCCGACACGTTCTCCAGGATCGAGCCGAAGGGATCTTGCCCGACCACCGCGATGCGGAGGGGATCGGTCGCGTCGAGGAAGGCGCCCGAGGGCCAGGTCGTGAAGCGGGGGAGGCCACAAACGAACGCGGCCTTCAGCTGGTACTCGCTCGCCTGCTCCGCGCGAAGCCCCGCTTCAATCGGTACGAGGCCGAGGCCGAGGACCAGGAGCAACAGGCGTAGCACGCCTCGGTGCCTCGCACCGCTCGCTCTGGCTGGCCTCGTCGGTCGTTCCATCTCGACCTCGCTCCCTATCGCCGCAGGGTTCGACGCGCTAGAAACGCCAAGTGACGCTGGAGTAGACGCCGCGCTGCACCGCGCTGACGAACGATTCCGTTTCCGACACCGTCTCGACCTGCGCGGCGTGGAGCAGGTTCTCGCCCGCGAGCGCGAGCTCGAGGTTCGGTTGCGGCAAGTAAGCGACGCGAAGATCGAGTTGGGTGTAGGTGCGAGCCGCGGGCCGGTTGTGCGCGTCCATCAAACGAAGCACTCCGTCGAGCTGCACTCGTGGCGCGAGGTCCCAGGAAGCATGCGAGAAGAGCTGCTGCGCGGGCGCGAAGTCGCTCGCGAGGGGAAAGCCTCCCGCGTCGTAGGCTCCACTCCCGCCTAGCTCGTACTCGAGGTGGAGCGTGGTGTAGCCGGAGCGTAGGCGGAAGGCCGCGCTCGGCAACCAATCGACCGCCAGCTCGAACCCGCGATTCGAGCTCTTCGCGTCGTTATTGAAGTTGAGCGGAAGGTCGACGTAGGGGCGCGCCCCCAGCCGCACCTCCGGGGTACCGACCCCGGCCGAGAGCAGATCGTGGTACTCGCACTGGAACGCGGTCGCGTCGAGCGACCAGTGAGCGTGAGGCTGTACGCGATACCCGAGCTCGTAGGCGACCATCGACTCCGGCTTGAACTCGGGAGTCCCGATGAGCCGCCCGATCACCGGCAACGGTCCCGGATTCTTGGCCGTTTCCGGTCCGAGCGCGAGGACGGCAAATCGCCCCGCCTGATCGAAGACCGAAGGAGCTCGCGCCGCCCGCGACACTGCGCCCCAGAGCGCTTGTCGCTGGCGGATCGACCAGATCGCCCGAAGCGTCGGCTGCACCTGGAATCCCGCGCGATCGGATTGCTCGAACTTCGAGCCCGCGGTCACACGCAGCGCGGCGTCGAAGGGGCTCCACTCCATCGCGAGAAAGCCGCCGGCGAGGTGATCGGTGTCTCGCTCGGGTACAGCGCTCACGTTCTCGGTCGGAGGGATGTCGTAGGTCGACACGCGATAGCCCAGTCCGGTGAGAAGCGCGACACTTCTTCCGGCCGGCAAGCGGAGCTGCGTGTCGACATCACAGACGGCGGACTTCATCCAGTTCTGCGGATTGCGATGCCGATCGACGTTGACGAAGGCTTGAGCCACGTAGGTGCCGCCATCGCCGACCGGCTGCGTCCAGTGCCCGAGGACGAAGCCGCCCGCGACACGATTGTCGACGCTACGCGTGGTCGCATAGGGTTCGACCGGCTGGAAGAACGACACGCCGAAGCGTTGAAGGCCTTCATACGCGCCGCCCTGCAACGTGAGGACGTGCGAAGGGTCGCTCCAGCGCTCGAAGCGGAAGCTCGCTCGACCGAGCTTGCCATCATCGCGATAGTCCGCTTCGCCTGGATACTCCGAGCTCGCCTTCTCGGCGAACTTGCCGGAGACGCGCCACGCACTGTGGTCGCGGACGTCGCCGGAGCGGAAGGTGGCGAAGCGCCGCTCTTCCGAGCCGCCGCCCGCTTGCACCAACGTCTCGTCGGTCTCGCGCGCCGACTTGGTGATGATGTTGATCACGCCGTTGACCGCGTTCGCGCCCCAGAGCGAGCCGCCCGGACCGCGCACGACCTCGATCCGCTCCACATCCTCGACCGGGACGTCCTCCACCTCCCAATAGACACCGGAGAAGATGTCGGTGTAGACCGTGCGCCCATCGATCATCACGAGCAGGTGCTTCGAGTAAAGGCTGTTGAACCCGCGCGCGCCGACCGCGCGTCGGTTGGCGTCGATCGCTGCCACCTGCATTCCGGGCACGAGGCGAAGCGCATCGGCCAAGGTCCGCTTCCCGGCGCGTCGGATCTCCTCTCCGGAGAGGACGTAGACCGCGGCGGAAACGGAGGAGAGCGGCTGCGCATGACGTCCGGCCGAAGTGATCTCGGTCGCGAGCAGCTCCTCCATGCTCATCTGAGCCACCGCTTGATCGGAAATTCCTGCCGCTCGCGCCGATTGAACCGGAGCGAAGGCGCTCCATGCGAGCGTCAATCCGACCGACGTCGCGCACCCAAAGAGCGCGCACCGAATTCTCGGCATCATTTCCTTTCCTCCTGGAGGCGGAGTGGCCTGGAGCGCC
>CAZZAH010000104.1:0-1445 GCA_964652115.1 uncultured bacterium
GCACCGAGCTCAAGGGAGAGGCGGAGGCGCCGAGCTGCGCCGGCGCCGGCTGTCACGATGGCGCGGGCGGGCATCCCTACGGCTGGGTCGTCCCGACCTCAGCGCACTTCCACGGCGATGCGGTCGCCGCGAACGGAAACGCGTCCTGCACCAATTGCCACGGATCGAACTTCCGCGGCGGATGGAGCGGGGTCTCCTGCTTCGACTGTCACGCCGGCGGACCGAGCGGCCATCCCGATGGCTGGCTTGAGCCGCGCTCATCGAGCTTCCACGGACAGGTCGTTCTGCAAGAGGGCGTCAACGACTGCACGCGCTGCCACGGCTTCGGCCTCTCGGGCGGCACGAGCGGGGTCGCCTGTGCGGACTGCCATCCGTAGACGCTGCTGCTTCTGAGGGGGTGCCGACTGGGCCGCGGGCGAAAGCTCGCGGCCCTTCGCTTGCCGGCGCGCTTAGCCTCGCCACTTCGAGCGGAAGACGTTCTTGTCGACGATCGCGGTCAGGATGAGCACATACCCGAGGATGCGGAGGATGTAAGCATAGCCCCGCCGCTCGTCCGAGAGATCGACGAACGAGGTCGCGATCTGATTCGCCGCGAAGAGCGCGAACGCCACCGCGAAGTGAACGAAGAGCCGGTCGCCGGTCTTCCGCCAGAATCGCAAGAAGTGCCACGACGCGAGCCCGAAGGCCAAGGTCAACGCGCCGGAAAGAGACTGGATCAGCGCCTCGTTGGTCATTCCGCGTCCCAGATGAAGGAGTGAAGGAGGATCACCATGCCCGCGAGCGCGGACAGCACCCGAGGCAGCCTCAGGTCGATCCCCGGGAAGATCACGAGGTCGACAAACAGCAGCAGGTTGTTGATGGTGAGGCAGGCGAAGCAGAGCGCGCTCCACATCAAGAGGCGCACGCGCCGTCGCCGGTAGCCGAGCGCGAGGAAGATCGTGCAGGCCAGGCTGGTCAGGATCGAGAGCGCGTAGAGCAGCTCCTTGAACAGCGCCATCGTCATGCGTCCTCCTCGGGGTCCGGGCGCAGCCGAAACGAATCGGCGAACGATTGCACCTTGAGGTCGGCCAACGAATAGATGGTCCGGATGAGCGTGACCGGCCGCTCGTTGTAGGCGCGAGCGAGCTCCCCTACCGCACTCGTCACCTCGTCGGAGACGGGCGCGAACTCAAACCCATCCTCGATCTCGCGCACGATGCCGTACGAAGCGAAGAGCGACAGGTGCTCCTGCACGGTCGGCGGCGCGATCACCGCCGGACGAATCGCCTCGCTCAGCTCCGTTGCCGTCCAGCGCCGCCCAGGGTGGTGATGGAGGAACACGAGCACCTCCGCGGCCTGGAAGCTCGGCACGCACGACCGGATGAATTTGAGCAGCGAGGCGGGGAGTTCTCCGTTCATCGTCAGAAGCTCTTCCTCCTTCCGAACCGCGGAGGTTGAACGATGGG
>CAZZAH010000104.1:1545-11053 GCA_964652115.1 uncultured bacterium
CCGTTCATCGTCAGAAGCTCTTCCTCCTTCCGAACCGCGGAGGTTGAACGATGGGCTCGCGCGATGCCAGCGCTTCTTGCTCGCGGGAATGCGGCCAAGCCTCGATGCTCTCGGTCCGGCGGGACCGTTGCCCGAGACGGTGACGAGGGCTATTCTCGCCGCTGCCTTGGTCGAACCGTCGAAATCCCCGGGATGGAGATCTACATGCTGGCCAATCCGCGCAACGCCGGCGAAGCCTTGTCTCGGGCCGGCGCCTCGGTCGATTCGCGACCGGCCTCGATCGCGTCACCGCTCACCCCTTCGATCGCACGGTGCTTCGTCGCCGCGTTTGCCTTGCTCCTCGCCTCGCGCGCCGATGCCGTCACGCCGCGCGTCCACGCGCTGACCAACGCGCGCGTGGTGATTGCGCCCGGGCAGGTGCTCCCGCGCGCGACCATCGTGCTTCGCGACGGTGTGATCGAGGCGGTGGGCGCGGACATCGCGATCCCGCCCGACGCAAGGGTGTGGGAAGCGGATAGCCTTTCCATCTATCCCGGTTTGATCGACGCCTATGTGCGGCGCTCGAAGCTGCTCGCGCGACCCGCGCCGCCGACGGGCGAGGAGATCGAGGTGGTGGAGCGCGCGCAGAGCGGCAGCGGGCATGAGGTCGCGCGCGTGCATCCGGAGTTCGACCTGACCTCGCGCCTCGGGCTTAAACCTGACGTGTGGAAGCCCTACCAGTCGCTCGGCTTCACCGCCGGCTATGTCGTGCCCGACTCCGGCATCTTTCGCGGAGAAGGCGCGCTGCTGAGCATGCGCGACGGACGAGTCGCTGACCTGATCGTGGGCGGGACGCCGATGCAGTGCGTCGGCTATGACACGGGAAGAAACGCCGACGGTTATCCGCGCTCGCTGATGGGCGTGGTGGCGCTGATGCGGCAGACATTCATCGACGCGGCGCAGCACCGAGAGGCGAAGCGGATCTACGCCGCATCCCCGCGCGGGCAAGAGCGGCCGGAGACGAACGAGGCGCTCGACGCACTCGACGCCGTCTCGACCGGCGCCGAACCGATCCTCTTCGAAGCGACCGACGTCCTCTCGTTGCAGCGCTCCTCGCGCATCGCGCGCGAATTCCAGCTTCGCGCCGTGATCCATGCGGGCGGCGACGAGTACAAGCGCGTGAACCTCGTGCGGGACGCGGGCGCGCCGCTCATCCTGCCGATCGCCTTCCCCGATCCGCCCCCGCTGGGCGAGCCGGAAGACGAGCGCGATGTGAGCCTGCAGGCGCTTCGGCATTGGGATCACGCGCCCTCCAACCCCGCGAAGCTGGAGCAAGCGGGCATCCCCTTCGCCATCACCAGCGATCTCTTGAACGACCCCGCGCTCTTCTGGACCAAGATGCGCGCGGCGCTGTCGCGCGGGCTCTCGAAGGAGACCGCGCTTCGTGCGCTCACGACCGAGCCGGCGCGCATCCTCGGGCTCTCCGATCGCCTCGGCACGATCGAGGTAGGCAAGATCGCGAACCTCACCATCACGGACGGGGATCTCTTCGAGCGCGGCACGCATGTGCGCCAGCTCTTCGTCGACGGCAACCCGATCACGCTCGCGCCGACCGCGAAGGAGATGGAAGACCTGCGCGGGCTCTGGCGAATCGAGCAGCTCGGCGAGGCGAAGCATGTCTCGTGGCTTTGGGTGCGCGGCGAAGGCGATTCGCTCACCGCGCTCCTCTCGCCCGGCGCGGCGTCGCTCGCCGGTCGCCTCGCGGCCGATTCGATCAAGGCCTCGCACGACACGCTGTGGGTCCGTTGGCCGGGACACGCGCCGGTTCGGCCTCGCGTGCTCGAGCTTCACGGCGCCCTCGCGGACGAGATGCAAGGAACGATGACCGGCGATGATGGCCTGGTGACCGTGCGTGCGGAGCGGCGATGGGGACCGCCTCCTTCGAAGGAGGGCGAGACCTTGCCCGAGGCCGAGACGCCGATCGCCGTGCCTCCTGGTCCCCTGGCAGAGCCCGCGGCCGCGTTCTTCAACGATGTGACGCTCTGGACCTGCGCGTCGTCCGGCGTGATCGAGCGAGGTGACCTCCTGGTGCAGGGTGGAAAGATCGCCGCGGTCGGGACTGAACTTTCGGCTCCGAGCGGCGCGCTCATGATCGACGCGAAGGGTCTCTCGCTCACACCCGGCGTGATGGATTGCCACTCGCACAGCGTCGGCGTCGGTGACGTCAACGAGAGCACGCTTTCCTCGTCGGCCATGGTGCGCTTGGGCGACGTGATCAACAGCGAAGCCTCCGGCATCTACGAACAGCTCGCAGGGGGCGTGACCGCGATCAACATGCTTCACGGCTCGGCCAACTGCATCGGCGGACAGAGCCAGGTGGTCAAGCTTCGCTGGGGCGCCGATCCCGAAGGGCTCAAGTGGAAGGAAGCGCGGCCCGGCATCAAGTTCGCCCTGGGCGAGAACGTCACCCAGAAGAGCTGGGGCGACAAGTTCACCAGGCGCTATCCCAAGACGCGCATGGGGGTCGAGCAGTTCAACCTCGAGCGCTTCACCATGGCGCGCGACTACCAAGCCCGTTGGAAGGAGTACGACGCGCTCTCCGCCACCGAGCGCGGACGCAAGATTCCACCGCGCCGCGACCTCGAGCTGGAGTGTCTGGCCGAGATCCTGAACGGCGAGCGCGACATCCACTGCCACTCGTATCGCCAGGACGAGATCTTGATGCTGATGCGCTTGGCGGAGAGCCTCGACTTCCGCGTCGCCTGCTTCCAGCACATCCTCGAGGGCTACAAGGTCGCGGACGAGATGGCGAAGCATGGCGCCGCCGCCTCGGCCTTCAGCGATTGGTGGACCTACAAGCCCGAGGTCTACGACGCGATCCCCTACGCCGGCGCGATCCTTCACGAGCATGGCGTGGTGGTGAGCTTCAACTCGGACAGCGGCGAGCTCGCGCGGCGCCTGAATCTCGAGGCGGCGAAGGCGGTCAAGTACGGCGCGGTACCGGAGCCCGAGGCACTCGAGTTCGTGACGCTGAACACGGCGAAGCAGCTCGGCGTCGAACGCTACGCCGGGTCACTCGAGGTGGGTAAGGACGCCGACCTCGCGCTCTGGAGCGGGCCGCCTCTCTCGTCCGGCTCGATCTGCATGCAGACCTGGGTCGATGGGAAGAAGTACTTCGATCGCGCGATCGACCTCGAGAATCGGAAGAAGGTGGCGAGCGAACGCGCCACGCTGATCGCGAAGGCCCGGCGCTTCGTGGCGGGCGACGACGGCGATGCGCCGCATCAAGGGCCGCCGCCCAAGCTTTCGTACGAGAACGACGGAAAGGTGCACTGCATGCCGAACGAGGAGGTGGGCGAATGACCTCGCGCGTAGGTTCCTCAAGCGCTCGCCTCGCCTCGACGGTCGCGGTGATCGCGGCAACGCTGCTCGCCACCATCGCCACGGCGCAAACGCCGACTCCCGGAGCGGCCAAGCCCAAGGGCAAGCCGATCGCGATCGTCGGCGGAACGGTCTATCCCGTCGGCGACGTTCCGATCGAGCGCGGCGCGATCGTCTTCCGCGACGGCAAGATCGAAGCGGTGGGCGCGAGCATCACCATCCCGAGCGACGCCGAGGTGATCGAAGCGACCGGCCTCGCGGTCTATCCCGGCTTCGTGTCCGCGCACACCGTGCTCGGTCTCACGGAGGTCGGCTCGGTTCGTCAATCGAACGACTACGAGGAGGTCGGCGCGCTCAATCCGAATTCGCGCGCGGCGATCGCGCTCAATCCGGAATCGGAGCTCATCCCGGTGTCGCGAGCCAACGGTGTGACCACCGCGCTCGCAGTGCCGCGCGGTGGGCGCCTCTCCGGTCTCTCGGTCCTCTTTCATCTCGACGGTTGGACCTTCGAGGACATGAGCGTCCTCTCGCCGGCGGCGCTTCATCTCCAGTGGCCCTCGATGGCGATCAACCGCGCGCCCGACGCCAAGCCGACGATCGATGAGCAGATCACGACCCGCGCGAATACGCTCCGCGAGATCGATCAGCTCTTCGCCGACGCGCGCGCCTACTGGACGGCACGCAACGCCGGCAACTCGCCGAGCGCCGAGTTCGATCCGCAGTGGGAGGCGATGGGGCCCGTGCTCGAGGGCAAGACGCCGGTCGTGATTCACGCGAGCGATCTCCGCCAGATCGATGCGGCGCTCGATTGGGGACGGAAGAACGGCGTGCGCGTGATCCTCTGCGGTGGATACGACGCGCCGGAGATCGCCGCGCGGCTCATCGAGCAGCAGGTGCCGGTGATCACGCAAGGCATCTTGAGCCAGCCGACCCGCGACTACGAGCCGTACGACTTCGCTTATACGCTGCCGGCGCGGTTGCACAACGCGGGTGTGACCTACTGCATCTCGACCGGCGGCGACGCATCGAACGAGCGCAATCTCCCCTACCACGCCGCCATGGCCTGGAGCTACGGACTGCCGCACGACGAGGCGCTCAAGGCGATCACGCTCTACCCGGCGCAGATCCTCGGCGTGGGCGACCGACTCGGCTCGCTCGAGGTCGGCAAGGAAGCGACGCTCTGCGTCTGGGACGGCGATCCGCTCGACATCCGAAGCCACGTCGTTCGCGAGTTCATCGCGGGGCGCGAGGTCGATCTGAGCTCGCGGCACACACGGCTCCGCGACAAGTACCGGAATCGTCACGTCGATCGATAGCCTGACGCGAAGGGCCGGCCACGGCGGATCCGGCGTGATACAAACGGTCAACCCGCCGGTCCATTCGCCCTTCGGGCAGCCTGGAACGATTAGCTCCGCACCTCTCCAGAATTGGAACGTTTCATTTCACACGCGGCCAGGCTGGATGCAGTCTCTCGGTGTCGTCCGCTGCCGGGAGGAGGCCCCCCGTTGAGCACCCTCGAACCGCCGCCCACCGCCACGCACACGTTGGAAGGACACCTCCGGGACATCCTCGATTCGCTCCCGGACGGCGTCTTCACCGTCGATCCCGAGTGGCGGATCTCGAGCGTCAACCGCGCCGGGCAGGCGCTGCTGGGGATCGATCAAGGGGAGGCGCTCGGGCGGCTCTGCCGCAAGGTCATGCATTCCGACCGCTGTCAGAACGAGTGTCCCCTGCGTATCACGCTCGAGACCGGCCGGCAGGTCTGGAACTACGAGATCAAGGCGCAGACCGCGGACGGGAGGCCGCTCGACCTGGCGGTCAACACTTCCATACTCCGCGATGCCGAGGGTCGTCCCCAGGGTGGAGTGGTCTCGTTCCGGGACGTGACCGCTGATCGGAGGCTACGCGACGACCTGCTGGGTCAGGTCGACCGGCAGGGGCTGATCGGACGCAGCCGGGCGATGAAGGAGCTCTATGAGCTGATCGACGAGCTCGCCGATTGCTGCTCGACGGTCTTGATCGAAGGAGAGTCCGGCACCGGTAAGGAGCTCGTAGCCAGAGCCATCCAGAGTGGCTCCCGACGGAAAGACCGCCCCTTCATCAAGATCAACTGTGGGGCGTTCGCCGAGTCCCTGCTCGAATCGGAGCTCTTCGGACATGTGCGCGGCGCCTTCACCGACGCGCGCGCCGATCGGGCCGGGCGATTCGAGCTCGCCGACGGCGGAACGCTCTTTCTCGATGAAATCGGTGCCGCGAGCCCGGCGGTTCAAGTGAAGCTGCTCCGCGTCCTGCAGGAGCAGGAGTTCGAACGGGTCGGCGGGAACCACACCATCCGCGTCGACGTCCGCGTGCTCGCCGCGACCAACCGTCCGTTGCGCGATCTCGTGCGCGAGGGGATCTTTCGCGAGGACCTCTTCTATCGGCTGAACGTGGTCCCGATCACACTGCCGCCGTTGCGGGAACGCCGAGAGGATTTGATCCCGCTGGCTGAGCACTTCCTTCGCCGAAACCGCGCGGTCTTCAACCGGCCCGTCATCGGCTTTTCACCGCGGGCGATGGGGAGGGTGCTCGAGTACAGCTGGCCCGGAAACGTGCGCGAGCTCGAGAACGCGGTGGAGCACGCCTTCGTGCGCTGCCACGGATCGACGATCCAGGACGCGCACCTCCCACGACAGATCCGCGAGTGGTCTCTTGAGCCGAACGCCTCGCCGCGTGAGCGGAGCAGCGGCGGCGACGCTCGAACTCCCGCTCCTTCGGGACAGGGTTCGAAACACGATCTGATGGCTACCCTGGTCGCTGTCCGATGGGATCGTCAGGAGGCGGCGCGCCGGCTTGGGATCGGACGCACCACTCTCTGGCGCCGGATGGTTGCGGAGGGGCTGATCCGCCCCGCGGCCCGACGACGCACGGAAGAAGATTCTTAACCCGACCAGATTCGAGCCCTCTCCGAGGAACGATTCGTTCCATCGGAACGGTTTGCACCGTTCGCCCACTATCTCGTGATCTACCGAAGTGTTAGGGCGACCGTGCTCTGCGCGTTGAAACATCACGTTCCGCCGAGCTGAAACCCGACCGGCCCTGACTCCCCTTCTATCCACCGGCTGCCGGGCGAGTTAAGGCAGCAGTGCCGCCGCGCGCCGGGCGGCACGCGAATCTCCCTTCAAGATCGGACCACCGATCCATTGAGGGCGAGATGTCGTTGATGCTGGCCAATCGATACTTCCTCGATCGCGACTACCTGCACGCGCTGCCGTTACTCGAGGCCGCGCTCTCCGAGGCGCCGCACAGCTCTTCCATCCGGAAGAAGTTGATCGTGACCGACATCGTGCTCTCCCGACTCTCGGAGGCGCTCGACCTGCTCGAGCAGGCGGTGGAGGAAGATCCACGCAGCATCATCGACACCCGAGCGGATGACGAGGAATGCCCCTGCCCTGATCTCTCTCGCGCGCTGGAGAAGCGTCTGCCCTACGCCACCGATCCCTATCCCGTTCTGCTCAGCCTCGGAATGCTCGAGCTCTACTGCAGCCTCGACCGCTCCCGCACCTACCTGGCGCAAGCCGCGCGCCTACGTGCTGAAGAGCCGCGCCTTCCGCGAATTCTGCTTCGACTGCAACAGGAGGTTCCTAGATGTTCGCCCGCTTCGTGAGGTTGCCGGAGCTCTTGGTGCTCGCGCTCCGGACGTTGTCGATTCCCGTTCTGCTGCTCTCCCTCGGATGCGGTTCCGAGGACAAGCGGACCGACCCCCCGATCGGAACCGCCACCGGCACGTGTGTCGAGTGCCACACCGATCAGGCGAGCCTGATTGCGTCGGCCGCACCCGACACCTCGGATGTTCCGGAGAATCCGGGCGAAGGCTGAGGCGGAACGGCGCCTCCGTTGGAGGCGTGGGAAAAGGTTCTGGTCAGCGATGCGTTCGTCGGTTCGGAGCCGCACGGCAAGAGCTGCGTCTCCTGCCACCTCGGAAATGACGAGGCGGCAGAGAAGGCGCCCGCGCACGAGGGCATGATCGTCGATCCTTCCGCCGGAGTTAGTCCGGCCTGCCGGGAGTGTCACGCGGACGAGGTCGAGAAGCACGCCGCCAGCCTGCATGGCACGCAGAACGGCTATTCCACCATGCTCGGTCTACGCGGCGCCGGTCCGGGCGGACAGGTCGACGCGATGTTCGAGGCGCGCTGCGCCTCCTGTCACACCACCTGCGGTCAATGTCACATCAGCCGCCCGAACGCGATCGGCGGAGGAGTCGTCAACGGCCACCAAGTGCTGAAGCGCCCCTCGCAGCAGGACAACTGCACCGCCTGCCACGGCAGTCGGATCGGCAACGAGTTCCGCGGCGAGAACAAGCTCGGCGATACGCCGATCCCGGCCGACACGCACTACCTCAAGCTGATGAACTGCGGCCACTGTCACGACGGCGCCGAGCTGCACGGCGACGGCTCGACGCCGGACTCGCGCTACCACGCCCCCGGCGCGGCCAACTGCCTCGACTGCCATCCGGAAGTCGAGTCCGACTCGAACCTGTGGCACTCGATGCACGCCCGCTCCACCAGCGAGGAGCAGCTCTCCTGTCAGGTCTGCCACGCGCAGTCATACAAGAACTGCTACGGCTGCCACGTCCAGCTCGATAGTCAGGGCCTCAGGCACCCGTCCCGGATCGATTTCCGCATCGGACGCAATCCGGCTCCCGACGCCGCCCATCCCTGGGAGTGGGTCGTCCTGCGCCACATCCCGATCTCGGAGGACACCTTCGGTCCGTGGGGCGTCACGATGTCGTCGTACGCCGCGCTCCCGACCTGGCGAATGGCTACGCCGCACAACATTCGGAAGCACACCAGCCAAGCCTATCCCGACGGAGGTTCCTGCTCCTCCGCCTGTCACGACCGCGAAGGGCTTTTCCTTACCGCGGCCTACATCGACTCGCTGATCCAACAGGGCGTGATGTCGGCCGCCGAGATCACCGCGAATCAGGGCGTCATCGCGACTCTGCGCTGAGGTGCCCCAGATGAAAACGGGCGCCGCGCAGAGCGGCGCCCCGATCCGAACCAGGAGGAAGATCATGTCGACTCGCAAGCTTACGGCGCTACTCGCATTGGTGATGTCCCTCGGCTGGATGGCCGGTTGCTCCGATGACGATGACAAGGGGACCGGTCCGGAGCCGACCGCGCAGTTCGAGGCCGCGCGCGGCTCGCTCGCCGCTTACGTGGAGAGCGCCGTGCCGCCCACGATCAATGCCGCCGATCTCTTCGCCAACCTCAACGATGGCAACACCACCAACGACCCTTACATCCTCAGCGTGCGCTCCGCGGCCGACTTCGCCAGCGGACACATCCCGGGTGCGCACAACATCCCCTGGAAAGAGCTAGCCCAGACCGCGAAGCTCGCAACCCTGCCGCGGGATCGACAGATCGTGGTCTACTGCTATTCCGGCCACACCGGCGCTGTCAGCACGACCTTGCTCCGCTCGCTCGGCTACCAGGCCGTGAACATGAAGTTCGGCATCATGTCGTGGACCCCCGATGCCGGCATTCGGGCGCAGATTCCCTTCCGCGAGGCCGACGTGCCCGACTATGCAGTCGAGATCACCGCGCACGAATTCGGTAGCGCCACCTTCCAGCCACCGAGTCTCGATGTGAGCGCCTCCGGAGACATCCTGGAGATCACCCGCGCCGCCGCCGAGGCGTACGTCGCGGGCACCGCGTCGCCGGTCATCAGCGCCAGCGCGCTCTTCGCCAATCTGAATGACGGCAATACCGCGAACGATCCGTTGGTGCTCTCCGTCCGCGCGCGTGCAGACTATGACAAGGGGCACATTCCCGGCGCGTACAACATTCCTTGGCGGGAGATCACCAAGCTGGAGAAGCTGGCGAAGCTTGATCCTTCTCGTGAGATCGTCGTCTATTGCTATACCGGCCACACCGGCGGCATCGCCACCACCGCCCTTTGCATGATGGGTTACAAGGCGATCAACTTGAAGCACGGCATGTGCGGCTGGACCAAAGACGCCACCGTCCGCGCGGTCACTCCGTTCGTCGAGTTCGCCGAGGGTGCGGAAGGCTATCCGACGGAGAGCGGCGACTAATCTGACCTGCGCCGCCGCCCTGGCGGTCGCGCCGACGTTCAAACGTGCGGGGGAGGCTGCCCGGCCTCCCCC
>CAZZAH010000105.1:0-4266 GCA_964652115.1 uncultured bacterium
GGTAGTGATTTCCGGACGCACCATCGTCGTTGTCCCCGGCGCGGAGGCAAGGCTTCAGCGTATTGGGGGCTGCTCTGGCTTCTTCCGAATACCTGATGGGCGGCCCCGCATCCGGCCTTGTCGGCTTCGGGCCGAATCGAACGCTCAATCCGCCCCCTCACAGAGTCTTCCCGAAACCAACCGTTGACCCGGAGCGGAGTCACGAACTACCCTTACTCCTGTCGATTTGATAGGAGATGCCCGTTTGCTATCCAAGAAAGCAAAGTACGCGCTCGTGGCCACGCTCCGACTGGCTCGCCACGTGGGGGACGGGCCGATCTCGATCGGAGATCTCGCGGCGGAGGATGGCATCCCTCGGAAGTTCTTGGAGCTGATCCTCCTCGAGCTGAAGAACCGGGGCATCTTGCACAGCCAGAAGGGGAAAGCCGGCGGCTACAGCCTCGGAAGGAGCCCGGCGGAGATCTCGGTCGGCGAGATCGTGCGGGTGATCGAGGGGCCGGTGGCGCTCCTGCCCTGTGTCAGCGTCACCGCGTACCGGCGGTGCGAGGAGTGCCGGGACGAGAAATCCTGCGCGATCCGGATGGTCTTCCAGGAGGTGCGGGACTCGACCGCGAGCCTACTCGATGGCACTACCGTGGCGGATCTTCTGGCACGCGAGGATGAGGCCCGAAACGCTGAACCGGAGGCGCTGACCTACCAGATCTAGCGCCTCTTCTTTGCGGCAAATGCCGAGTAACTAGATAGGAGAATGGATCAATGGCGGAAGGCGGAGATGGGCGGGACGGGCTCAAGGTCGATCCCGCTTTGGTCAGGCGGATCGCAGAGATCCTGGACGGACTCCGCTTCGGCTCAGTCGAGGTGATTGTCCACGACTCGCAGGTGGTCCAGATCGAACGGCGGGAGAAGGTGCGCCTCGATGCTCCGTCGGCCCGATCGAACTCCCCTAGACGATGAATTCGCGCTAGCCCGCGACCGCCCGGCGGCGGCACCGCCGGAACTGAAGTTGGACGCCATGCGCGTCGACATGGGTTCGCCGACCGGACCACCGGAGGCTTTCCTTTTTCATCTGGAGGAAAGACAAAGATGAAATCGCTCCGGACCTTCGTCTGTTTGGCGGGCCTCGCGGCCCTGACGATGCCCTCCGCTCGTGCCGATGACGATGTGGTCGTGAACGCGGGGAAGGACGGCTTCTCGCTCCAGTCCCGCGGCGGTGCCTTCGCGATTCGCTTCCGCGGCGGCGTGCAGGCGGACAGTCGGTGGTTCTTGCAGGATCGGACCAAGCTCAACGTCGACACCTTTCTCGGTCGGCGGGTGCGGCCGATCATCGAGGGGACGGTCCATGAGCGATACGACTTCCGCGTGATGTTCGATCTCGTGGACGGACGATCCACCTTGCTCGATGCCTACCTCGACGTGCGGCCGTCGGACGCGGTGAAGGTTCGTTTCGGGAAGTTCAAACCACCGGTCAGCCTCGAACGGCTGCAATCTTTCCCCGACATCCGCTTCGTCGAGCGCGCTTATCCGACCAACCTCGCGCCGAACCGCGACTACGGATTCATGGTGCACGGCGAGCCGCTCAAGGGAGCGATCTCCTACGGCGTCGGTTTCTTCAACGGCGCGCCCGACGGCGGCAACATCGACGTCGACGCGAGCGACGCGAAGGACGTGACCGGCCGCGTCTTCTTCCAGCCGTGGAAGAACAACGCGAGCTCGAAGCTTAACGGCATCGGCTTCGGCGTCGCCGGAACGCAGGGCGATCAGGCCGGCGCGCTTCCGAGCTACAAGAGCACCGGGCAAGCGACCGTGTTCTCCTTCGTGAGCGGCGCGACCGCCGATGACGAGCGCACCCGCGTCTATCCCCAGCTCTACGCCTACAGCGGACCGCTCGGCGTGATCGGCGAGTACGTCCAGGGCAAGCAGGTCGCGAAGAAGGACGGAAGGAAGACCCACTTCAAGACGACCGGCGCGCAGGTCGCGGCGACCTATCTACTGACGGGAGAGAAGGCGTCGTACAAGTCGATCACGCCGAACAGCCCGTTCAACTTCTATGGCGGAAAGGGAGCGATCGAGCTGGCCGCGCGCTTCCAGACCTTCGACGTCGAGGCGAGCGTCTTCAAGGGCGGCGTCGCGGATCCCACCAAGTCGGTGCGGCGCGCCGACAGCTGGTCGGGCGGCGTCAACTGGTACCTCAACAAGAACGCACGCTTCACCGTCGACTACGAGCTGACCGAGTTCCGGCGCGGCGCGGTCAAGAGCCACAACCGGCCGACCGAACGCGTCGTCGAAACCCGCTACCAGCTGTCCTGGTGAACCCCGAGAGGAATGCACAATGAAGAAGTACATCGCGGCTCTCGTCTACTCCGCCTTGCCGGCCCTGCTGGTGGCGCCCGTCGCGCTCTTGTTATTGCACGGTCGCGCGCACGCGGCAGACAAGATTACGCTCCTGAACGTCTCCTATGATCCGACGCGCGAGCTGTACCAGGAGTTAAACACCGCCTTCTCCGCCGACTGGAAGCAGAAGACCGGCCAGATCATCGAGGTCCAGCAATCGCACGGCGGGAGCGGCAAGCAGGCTCGCGCCGTGATCGATGGACTCGAGGCCGATGTCGTCACGCTCGCGTTGGCCTACGACATCGACGCGATCGCGAAGAACTCGGGACTATTGCCGTCGGATTGGCAGACGCGTCTGCCGAATGCCAGCGCGCCGTACACCTCGACCATCGTCTTCCTCGTGCGGAAGGGGAATCCGAAGGGGATCAAGGACTGGGGCGACCTGGTGAAGCCGGGGGTCGAGATCATCACGCCGAATCCCAAGACCTCGGGCGGCGCGCGTTGGAACTACCTCGCGGCCTGGGCCTGGGCGTTGCGCCAACCGGGCGGCAATGATCAGACCGCGCAGGAGTTCGTGACCCAGCTCTTCAAGCATGTGCCGGTGCTCGATTCCGGAGCGCGCGGCGCGACCACCACCTTCACCGAGCGCGGCATCGGCGACGTTCTGCTCGCCTGGGAGAACGAGGCGATCTTGGCGATCAAGGAGCTGGGGCCGGACAAGTACGAGGTCGTGACTCCGTCGATCAGTATCCTGGCCGAGCCGCCGGTCACCTGGGTCGACCGTGTGGTCAATCGACGCGGCACGGCAGTGGTCGCGAAGGCATACCTCGACTACCTCTATACCGACGAGGGACAGGAGATCGCGGCCAAGCACTACTATCGTCCGCGCAACCAGGCGATCGCGGCCAAGTACGCGAGCCAGTTTCCGAACGTGGCCTTGGTCACGATCGATGAGGTGTTCGGCGGCTGGGCAAAGGCGCAGCCGACGCACTTTAGCGACGGCGGCATCTTCGACCAGATCTACCAACCGGGGAAGTAGGGGTACTCAAGGCGCGTGGCGAAGAAAGCACGACAGAGGAGCGTCCTACCCGGGTTCGGGTTGTCGCTCGGATTCACCCTGACCTATCTGGGGTTGATCGTGCTCTTTCCGCTCTCGCTCCTCTTCTTTCGGACCGCGTCGCTCGGGTGGTCGGAGTTCTGGCACGTGGCGACCACGCCGCGGGCGATGGCCGCCTATCGGTTGACGCTCGGCGCGTCGTTCGTCGGCGCGCTGATCAATGGGGTCTTCGGGCTTCTCCTCGCGTGGGTGTTGACCCGCTACCGCTTCAAGGGACGGCAGATCGTCGACGCATTGGTCGATCTGCCGTTCGCCCTTCCGACCGCGGTCTCGGGCATCGCGCTGACCGCGGTCTACTCCAAGAACGGTTGGATCGGAAGCAAGCTCGAGCCGCTCGGCATCCATGCCGCCTTCTCGCCGCTGGGCGTGGTGATGGCGTTGACCTTCATCGGTCTCCCCTTCGTGGTGCGGACGGTGCAGCCGGTCTTGGAGGACATCGAGCCCGAGATCGAGGAGGCGGCGGCGAGCCTGGGCGCGTCGCGTTTCGAGACCTTCCGCCGCGTGCTTCTGCCGCTCATCTTTCCGGCGACCCTGACCGGCTTTGCCCTCGCCTTCGCTCGCGCGCTGGGAGAGTACGGATCGGTCGTCTTCATCTCGGGCAACATGCCGATGAAGACGGAGATTGCCTCGCTCCTCATCATGACCAAGCTCGAGCAATACGACTACCCGGGCGCGACCGCCATCGCGGTCATGATGCTGGGCGCGTCGTTCGTGCTCCTCCTCTTCATCAACTTTCTGCAGTGGCACTCGCAGCGCCACCGGCTGATGCGATGAGCACGCCGCGGCTGACGACCTCCGAGCCGCCTTGGGTGAGGCGG
>CAZZAH010000105.1:4366-11028 GCA_964652115.1 uncultured bacterium
GACCACGGGATCAAGGTGATCTTCGCGCTGCCGGGGATCGTGCTCGCCACCATCTTCGTGACCTTTCCCTTCGTCGCGCGCGAGCTGATCGCCCTGATGCAATCCCAGGGCTCGGAGGAAGAGGAAGCGGCGCTGTCGCTCGGCGCGAACGGTTGGCAGACCTTCCTGCGCGTCACCCTGCCGAACATCCGCTGGGGATTGTTGTACGGCGCGATCCTCGCGACGGCGCGGGCGGTCGGCGAGTTCGGCGCCGTCTCGGTCGTCTCCGGGCACATTCGCGGCAAGACCAACACGGTGCCGCTCCACATCGAGATCCTGTACAACGAGTACAACTTCGTCGGGGCGTTCGCGGTCGCTTCGTTCTTGGTGATGACCGCCCTCGTCACGCTCTTCGTCAAGACCGCGGTGCAGAAGCGGACACGACATCAGCTGGAGACGAGCGGAGCCGATGCCGAGGTGGCGTGAGCGGAAGCATGAATCGCGCGGCGTGAAGCCAACGCGGGGAGCAGCATGAGCATCGAGGTCAAGAATCTGCAGAAGGTGTTCGGCGACTACGTGGCGCTGAACGACGTCAGCTTGCATGTCGGCACCGGCGAGCTGGTCGCGCTGCTTGGTCCCTCGGGCGCGGGCAAGACCACGCTCCTTCGCGTGATCGGCGGCCTCGAGCAGGCCGACTCCGGCCAGGTGCTCTTTCACGGACAGGACACGACCGACACCGCGCTTCGCGAGCGGGGCGTCGGCTTCGTCTTTCAGCACTATGCCCTCTTCCGCCACATGACCGTGCTTGAGAACGTCGCGTTCGGGCTGCGCGTAAGGCCGAAGGAGACGCGTCCGAGCGATGGCGAGATCCGGAAGCGCGTGACCAAGCTGCTCGAGCTGGTTCATCTCGGCGGGCTCTCCGATCGCTATCCTTCGCAGCTCTCGGGCGGACAGAGGCAGCGCGTCGCTTTGGCGCGTGCGCTCGCGGTCGAGCCGAAGGTGCTGCTGCTCGATGAGCCGTTCGGCTCGCTCGATGCCAAGGTGAGGCAGGAGCTTCGCCGCTGGCTTCGTCGCTTGCACGACGAGCTCCACACCACCAGCGTCTTCGTCACCCACGACCAGGAAGAGGCGATGGAGGTGGCGGATCGTGTCGTGATCATGAATCGTGGCGCGATCGAGCAGGAAGGTTCGCCCGAAGAGGTCTACTACCGTCCGGCGAATTCCTTCGTGTACAACTTCATCGGCAACGTGAACCTCTTCCAGGGCCGAGTCGAGGGTGGGCGTGCCTACTTCGGCCGTCTGTCGATTCCGCTACCGGAGGCGGTGCCGGCGAAGGAGGACTCCGCGACCTTCTACGTGCGCCCGCACCTGCTCGATCTCACCGAGCACCCGAACGGGCTCGAGCACTTCACCGCGCGCATCGAGCACATCCATCCGACCGGCTCGCTGGTGAAGGTGGAGCTGGTGGCGGAGTGGGGCGAGCCCTTCCAGGTCGAGCTCTCGCATGAGAGATATCGC
Source organism: uncultured bacterium (assembly GCA_964652115.1). Classification (GTDB taxonomy): domain Bacteria; phylum Eisenbacteria; class RBG-16-71-46; order CAIMUX01; family CAIMUX01; genus JADJQY01. The sequence continues at coordinate 5,864 of CAZZAH010000105.1, forward strand.
TCGCTCTCCCTTTCGCGCGGCGCGAACGTCTACGTTACGCTCAAGAACGAGACGATGTTCGTGGCGACCGGAAAGGGTGACGGCATGATGTTCGGCGAGGGGATCTGAGCGGCGCATCGACCGAGGGCGGCCTGCCCTCCGATCTCGCGGGCAGCGCGGGGCGCGGCCTGCGCGTGACCGCCGACTACTTCCACGGCCGGATCGATCTCAAGGCCTTCCGACAGCGGCACTCGAACTATCCCGTCCTCATGTCCGATCCGGTGATCGTGCAGCCGGAGCCTGGGGTCCACGTCGTTCTGACCAAGTTCGGCGGGCTCGTCTGCTGGAATTGTCCCGAGGAGATCCGCCGGCAACTGCGCGAAGAGGTGGCGGCCTTGCCGGACTCGCAGGAGCGCTCGGAGGAAGTGTCGGACGAGATCGAAGTCCTGGTGAGCGAGCAGAAGGACTCGATCGAGTTCGAGCGCATCACCGTTCGCGGGCTGACCGAGGCGAAGGTCAAGGTCATCTCCGTCGCGGTCGCGCAGTCGGTCGCCCTCGACTACTTCGAGAATCGAGTGCGCGAGGCCTTGAGCCAATCGGAGCCGATCGTGCAGCTCCTCCGGCAAGAGGGTAGATTGCGGAGGGGCGAGCGCGAGATCGTTCAGGCGGTCGGTTTCACGATGGAGGTGCGGTCGGCGGTGCTGGCCAAGCTGACGCTCTTCGACTCGCCGCCGGAAGCGTGGGAGAGTGCGGAGCTCGAGCAGCTCTTCGGGCAGCTCTACGACTACTTCGACATCGAGGAGCGCCTCGGCGCGATCAAGGAGAAGGTCAGCTATCTGACCGACCTCAACTCCGTGCTCTTGACCCTTCTCAGCAACCGCAAGAGCCGGAACCTTGAATGGATCGTGATCGCGTTGATCGCGCTCGAGATCGTCTTCTTCGTCTGGCTCGAGCTCGCGCGGCAAGCGCCGTGAAGGAGGTGGCATGGTAAGGATCGCTGTGGTTGGCGACCGAAGCGACTCCGTCCGCGCGCATCAAGCGCTGCCTCGCGCGATCGAGCTGGCCCGCGGCGGGATCGAGGTCGACTTCGAGTGGATCGGGACCGAGCGCTTGGGCAAGCGTTTGGCGGAGCTCCCCACGAGCGTCGCGCCGCTCCTCGAGCGCGCGCACGGTCTTTGGTGCGTGCCCGGGAGTCCCTACGCCAGCATGGAGGGCGCGCTCGCCGCGATTGCCTGGGCGCGGACGACCGGCACTCCCTTCCTCGGCACGTGCGGCGGCTTTCAGCACGCGGTGATCGAGCTCGCGCGAAACGTGCTCGGCGCGAGCGAGGCAGAGCATGCGGAGACCGCGCCCGATGCGCCCGATCGATGGATCACGCCGCTGGCCTGCTCGCTGGTGGGCGCGAAGGGAGAGATCCGCTGGGTTCCGGGAACGAAGCTCTGGACGCTGCACGACGGCGTGCCCTCGATCGAAGGCTACCACTGCAGCTATGGGCTGGCCGCGGATCGGCGCGCGGCGCTCGAGGCAGCGGGAGTGCGCATCGCGGCGCTCGATGCGGCGGGCGAGATCCGCGCCGTCGAGCTCGACGCACACCCCTTCTTCGTGGCGACCCTCTTTCAACCGGAGCTGGCCGCGCTCGACGGAAGGCGGAGCCCGATCATCGCCGCCTTTCTCGCGGCCGCCGCGCGCGCCGCATCCGCAAGCTAGCGATCCTTACATCGGCTTCATGACCATCAGGATGAGCGCGATGATCGGCGCGATGGTGGCGACGATCCCCCAGAGATTCCATTGGCGCGAGAGCGCGTCGTAGCGAGCCCAGTCCATCGCGCTGCCCGCCTTCGTCAGGGCGAGCATCTTCTTCTGCGCCGGCACCACGAACGCCATGAACGAGATCGCCGAGACGGCGAGCATGACCAGCGACCAGAGGATCCAGGGAACGGTGATCGGATAACCGCCCATGCCCTGCGCGCCGAAGCCCGCGATCAAGAGCAGTAGCACCGACGGCATGGTGAAGACCCGATCGGCGCGGATGATCCCTTCCAGCGTGTGCGCGATGGTGCGCGCGTCCTTCGTGCGGTCGCCGTGCGCCTTCCAGAAGATCCCGAGCACGATGTTGCCGAGAAAGACGATGACCGACGCGATGTGGACGAGCTTCATGATCAGATAGGGTGTGGGCGACATGCGATCCCTTCCTTGGTCCGGTGATCCCAACGTGAATGCGCGAGGATCGGCGCTCGGCGGGATGGAGGCAAGCGCAAGTTGATCGTCGCCGCCCGGCCGGTTGACAGCATGCGCCGCGATTCGCGACCTTTCCGCTTCACCGAGCAAGAGGAGGTTCGCCTTGGCTCAACGAAAGCTTCTGCAGACGCGCTCGCCCTGGGAGCCGGTGGTCGGCTACAGCCGCGCGGTTCAGGTCGGCCCGTTCATCATGGTCAGCGGGACGACCGCGCTGAACGCCGAGGGGGTCCTCGTCGGCGAAGGAGACCCCGCCGCGCAGACTCGACAGTGCTTGGAGATCTTGAAAGGCGTGCTCGGCCATCTCGGCGCTCGGCTCGAGCACGTGGTGCGGACGCGGATGTTCCTGACCAACATGGACGACTGGACGGAGATCGGTCGCGTGCATGGCGAGTACTTCGCCGCCATCCGGCCGACCACCACGATGGTGCAGGTCGCGCGCCTGATCGATCCGCGCATGCTGATCGAGATCGAGGCCGACGCGATCGTGACCGAGCAGGTCTGATCGAGCGGGTCTCGGCGTCCTTTAGCGAAGCCCGATCAGGAAGCTCATCACGATCGCGAGGGTGACGACCACGGTCGTCAAGACGAGATCCCAACCGCGCCTCCGCGCGTAGAGCGTCGCGAGCGTCATCGCGCGGAGAAGCGGCGAGAGGCAGAGCACGAGCAGCCCGAGCGGAATCCACGCACCGGCGTCGCCGCTCAACACGACGTCGAGCACACGATTCAAACGAAGACTGGCGACCTGTCCACCTTCGAGCGCGAAGCGAGCGATGCCCGCGACCAGGAGCGCGGCGCAGGTCAGAACCGAGATGCGCATGACCACGCGTTCGGCGCGGCTCGTCCCCTCTCCGCGATCGGCGGCCTCTTGGATCGCCGCCTGCAGGTGTTGGAGGAAGCTCACTTGATCCACCACCCGCTCGCGCGAAGCAGCATCTGCGAAGCGGTGAGCCAGAGCAGCGCCGCGAAGACGCGACGGATCTGCCAGCCTTCGAGCTTCCGTCCGATCGCGAGGCCGATGCCCGAGCCGCACATCACGCCAAGCACCACCGACGCGGTCAGCAGAGGCTCGACCTCGCCTCGGCCCCAGTAGAGGAAGACGCTCGCGACCGCGGTGAGTCCGATCATGAAGTTGCTGGTGGCGACCGCCACCTTGGTCGGCACGCCGCAGAGCAGCGTCAGGGCCGGCACCATCACGATGCCCCCGCCGACTCCGAGTAGCCCCGAGATGGCGCCCGCGAGAAAGGCGATGGAGAGGCCCGCCTTCAGATTTCGCACGCGATAGCCTGCCGCCGCCTGCGCGACGCGACGCGGCGCTTGCCACATCATCCAACCGATCGGGAGCAGCACGATGCCGAAGAGCCCGACCAACACCGCGCCGGGGATCGCGCCCGCGAAGAGCCCGCCGCCGATGGCGCCGACCAAGGTCGAGAGCTCGAGCACGAGGCCGAGGGGAAGATTGGGTACGCCGCTCGCGCCGCGCAGCGCGCCGACCGTGCTCGAGGTCGTGACCACGACGACCAGGCTCGTTCCGACCGCGAAGTGCATCGGTACATGAAAGAGAAGCACGAGCACCGGCACGAGGATCACGCCGCCACCCACGCCGAGGAGAGAGCCGACGAGGCCGGTGAGGAGCCCGCTCACGAGGAGGAGCGGCAGATTCTGAATCGTGACCTCTATGGGCGCACCTCGCTGCCCGGTCGTGCGCTCAGCCGCTCGACGCCTTGACGCGCGCGCGGAGCATCAGGGCGAAGCTCGAGCACGCGGCGATAGGCTTCGAGCGCGGATGCCAGCTGACCTGTCGCTTCATACGCGGTCGCGAGGTTCATCCAGGTGACGGCGTGTCCCCGATCCTTCGCCACCGCGCGCTCGAAGTACGGAACGCTCTCCGCTATTCGTCCGAGCGAGGCGAGGGCCGCGCCGGCATCGCGCAGCGGGCCCAAGTACTCGGGATTGAGCGCGAGCGCCGCCTGGTATTCAGGGAACGCCGCGTCGATCCGGCCGAGGTTCTTCTCCGCGATGCCGCGCTGATAGTGCCACCGCGCGAGGCTCGGCTCGTATCCGGCGAAGTTCACGTTCGCGAGGGCGAACAGCGCGGCGCCGACACCGATCCAAAGCAGCGCCGGGCGCATTTCGCGCGCACGCAGCCGCCGCGCGACAAAGGCGACGAGATACGCGACGAAGGGGAGCACCAGCGGAACGAAGGGCGCGCGATATCGCGCGGTCACCGCGAAGGGGAGGAACGAAGCGATCCACGCCAGCGCGAGCAGCACGAGCAGAACCGCGAGCTCCACCGCCGGCCGGCTCTCCTCCCCGCGGCGCGCACGCATCACGAAGAGCGCGACGCCCGCCAGGCCCAGCGACCAGAAGAGCGCGAAGCTCCATGGGTTCCACCGCAGCACCGCGGCGGCCGCGCGCTCGCCTTGCAAGATCTTGTTGTCCGGCGGCTCGAGCGGCCCCAGAAACAGAAGTGCCTTCCTAAAGAGGAGCGCGATCGTTCGCCCCGGATTCGCCGTCATGTAACGCAGCGCTTCGTCCTCGAACCAGCGTGACGCCGCCGCGTGCGACACCGGATGCCCGAGCTTGCGCGAGAGGTTTTTCACGATCTCGGGCCAGTCGTAGCAGGTGTCGAGCGTCCCCAGGTCGGTGTTCGCGATCACGAGCCCTTCGGCGTTCTGGTTGTTCCCGATGAAGAGGTTGATGCCGCCGTTGGTCGAGATCGGAACGAGCTCATGCGCCACGGTCAGATTGCGAAGCGTCGCCGGGGCGATCGTGAGCATCAACGCGACGACCGCGATCGCGACATCGCGTGCTCCGCCCGAGCGCGCATGCCGCCGCGCGATCCAGAGCATCCAACCCAACGCCGCGACCGCCAGGACGAGCGCGTTCGGCCGCACCAACCCGGCGACGCCAAGCAGCGCGCCGGAGAGCGCCGCTCGCGCGATGCTTGG
>CAZZAH010000106.1:0-11007 GCA_964652115.1 uncultured bacterium
AGACCGCGTTCGGTCCCGACGCGAGTGCGTTGTACGCGCTCCCGAGCGCCGAGGCGCGCGCGTCGAGCCCGATCTTGAGGAAGGTGCCGCTCGAGGTCGCGACCCTTTGCCCGCCGAGGTCGGTCTGCGCCTGAGCGGGCAACGCGAGCATGCCGAGCGCCACGACGCATCCGACGCGCAACGTCAGACCGAGAGGGGTCGCTCCGAGGTTTCGCCATGCCATGGCTTAGAACTCCATCCCGAAACCGAGGCGGAAGTGCCGCGGCTCGCCCCACTGCGAGGGGTCGCTGTAGCGGGCATAGGTCGAAGGTGTGGTGTTGCCGGTAAGGCTCCCACTTCCCGGTACGTACTTGTCGCCGGTCGCGGGGTCGATCAACTGAAGCGTGCGGTGATCGAAGAGATTCCAACCCTGGAGGCTCACCTCCACCCGCTTGCCCCCGATGGGGAAGCCCTTCGAGAGCGTTCCATTGAGCAGGCTCTCGATCGGACCGTTCTTCGAGTAGGCGGTCCCGGTCTGATTACCGAAGATGTCGGTGGGCGTGTAGGCGCGACCCGACTGAAGCTGGAAGAAGAGGTTGAGCCCGACGTCGGCCGGTACGCCGAAGAGCCCCAGCACCCGCGCGTCGTGATCACCCGCCGGAACCTTGTAGTCATACCAGAGGGTCACCTTGTGGGGCCGATTCCACCACATGAACTCTTCGTCGAGGCTCGTCTCGCGCGCGTCGCCCCCCGTGCCTTGGACCACCTTGAGCTTGTTCGGATCGGAGCTCTTTCCCTTCACCACGGAGTAGGTGTACGCGGCGGACCAGGCCATGTGTCCGAGGCGGCGTTGACGGAACTCGAGCTCCACCCCGCGTGAGCGAGCGTAGTCAAGGTTCCGGTAGATGAAGAAGTTGCTCCGGCTCGTCGGCCGGTCCTGCAGCACCACCGTGGTCGAGGTGGGGTAGTCGTAGATGTCCTTGTAGAAGAGGGTGGACTTGATCGACATGCTCGAGCCGATCTTGTGTCCGGCGCCGAGCTCGTAGGCCACGGAAACCTCGGGATTCAGATTCGGATTCCCGATGTTCGGGAATTCCTCCGACGACTGGGAGCTCGACTTCGCATAGACGTAGAAATAGGGGGGACGCTGCGTGAAGTGGCCGTAGTTGAAGAAGAGGTTGTCGTGGTCGGTGATCGCGTGGGAGACCGAGATGCGTGGGGAGAGGTGGCCCTTGAAGCGGCGACCAAAGAGCGAGTGCGTATCGTCCAGCCATTCCGCGCGCGTCTGGCTATTGATCGTCGGGCGATCCATCCGGTCGTAGAGGTCTTCGACCTGCTTGCCGGGGAACCAGTAGTCGTAGCGGATTCCGACGCTGGCGGTCAGGTCCTCGTACGACATTCCGTCCTGCATGTAAAACGCGCCGGTCGTCGGGTAGACGTGAAAGAGGTCGAACTCATCGCCCAGCGGCGCCGCGCTCGTGATGGTGCGGGCGTCGAGCGAGAGGTAAAGGACATCCTCGTACTGGGCGCGGCCGCCCCATTCCAGCTTGTGGCGCGGCGTGCGGTACTGCCAATCCCAGTCGGCCGCCCAGGTCCGCGTGTTCCGAATGCGGAAGTCGCTGATCGAGCGACCGTCGACGAAGTACTCCGAGGTCTCGCTCGGATCCTGATCGACAAAGATCGACTCCGGTAGCTCATCCCAAAGCTTGCCGTCGACGCTGGTGTGGCGAGCGGAGAAGTAACGCGTCGCCTTGAGAGTGTGGAAGAGGTGTGACTTCGGAGTGTGGGTCCAACCGAAAACCAGGCTGCCCTGATCGCTCGTCACCGTGGTGTAGCGCTGGAGCACATTCGACCACGCCCAGGGATAGTTGATCTTGTTTCGGTTCACCTCGGAGACGTCGATGTCGTTGAAGCCTTGATTGAAGGAGAGCGACTTGGTGGCCGAGAAGATGAACTTGTGGGTGCTCGACGCCTTCCAGGCCGACTTGAAGAGGATCCGCCAGTCGTTGTCCGCTTCCGGGGTGAAGAAGCGGCCATACTCGAAGGTCTTCCCGAAGAAACGATCCTTGTACGCGGACTGAAGGTGATAGTCCCCGTTCAGATCTCGGATGGAGGGGAGGTATCCATTCGTCATGTCCGAGGCGAGGTTGAGGAAGAAGGTGGGGCGGGTCTGGCCGCGACCGCCGAGCGGCGCGAGAAACCGGTCGAACAGGGGTAGCGGGCCGCCGATCTGGAAGTCCATCAGCCGCGTGTTCCAGTCATTGAAGAGCTCGTCGCTCGAGTAGCCGAGGTAGCCCTCGTAGCGATCGGAGCCTTCCTTCAGCTTTGCCTCGATGATGCCGGAGAGGGCCTGGCCGTACTTGGCGTCGAAGCCGCCGGTGATGATGTTGACCTCGGCGACCGAACGCGCGCTGACGTTCTTGCCTTCGGAGTCGCCGGAGAGGACGTCCCTCATCTGGACGCCGTCGACGATGTAGAGCGTCTCCTCGCTCCGGCCGCCTCGAATGTGGATCTGATTGTTGTCGCGGGTCACGCCCGGCTGCTGCTCGACCACGCTGTCGAGGGTCGGGCTGATGGTCAGGTTCTTGAGCTCCTCGCTGTTAAAGGAGCGTGTGGTCGATGCCTTCGTCACGTCGACCAACGGTCGCTCGGCCGTGATCACGACCTCCTTCTCACGCTTCGCCACCACCGGATCGAGGCGGAAGTCGATCGCGGCGGCCTTGCCCTCCGAGACGATCACCTGATGCTTCGAGGTCTCGTAGCCGAGGTAGGAGGCCTGAAGGTCGTAGGTGCCGGGAGCCACGTTCTCGATCGCGAAGCTGCCGTCGTCCTTGGTCATCGCGCCTTGGCTCGTGCCGACGATGACGACGTTGGTGAAGGCCAGCGGCTTGCCCGTGGCGCTGTCGAGCACCTTGCCGGTGATCCGATTCGTGCTTTGCGCGGATGCTCCGCACGCCAGCACGAGCGAAAGGATCAGCGACGCAAGGCAACGGAGGATCCACTCGGAGAACGGAAAGGGCGCGCGCGAGCCGTGCGTCTTTCCGGTTCGGCGCGCGGACGCGACGAACCCGACGAATCGGTCATTCATATAGAAGGTTCCCGGTGAGAGGCCGAAGGTGGGCTCGCCGCGCCCGGCGGTGGGATTGCGACCTCGACCCTGGGCCGAGTCTCCCCTGCAATCCCTGCGGGTCCGACAAACCGTCCTAAGGCCGCGTGCCCCGCAAGCTCGGGCTCCCTTTCCGAACCGCCGGCGTTCGCGACCCGGGGAAACTAGCAATCGGTTTTGAAGGGGTCAACTCGCAACTCGCGATGGGAGACGGAGCAGGTGCCATCGCCTCATCCTCGGCGCTAGGTGCTCATCAATTCCTCATCGTGGAGGCGCCGATGCGTGCTTGACCTGGGCCTTTCTCGGTCCGCGCGCAACCCGCGCCGCGCCGCCTGCGTAGGTGCCGATCGCGGAGATCGCGAACGCGAAGAGGAGGCCTCGAGATGAAGCGTTGGATCGTCATCGGCACCGTGCTGGTCATCGCCGCCGGTGGGCTCTTTCTGGTGCGCCGAAATCAAGCCCGCGCCGCGCAAGCCCCCAAGACCGTCGCGGTGACCAAGGGCAACGTCATGCAAGAGGCCTTGGCCATCGGCAGCATCGTTCCCGATCAGGAAATCTCGGTAAAATCGAAGGTGCCCGGCATCGTCTCCGTCGTTCACGTCAAGGTCGGGGACTTCATTCGTTCGGGCGACCCGCTCTTGGACGTCAGGCCCGACCCGACGCCGGTCGAACGCGCGGAGGCGGAGCGCAGCCTCGATCTCGCCCGTGTGACGGAGCAGGGCAAGGCCAGCGATCTCGAGCGCGCGACGGGCCTCGCGAGCCGAGGCCTCATCTCGGACAAGGAGCTCGAGGACGCGAAGCGCGAGCACCAATCGGCCGAGCTCCGCGCGCAGCTCGAATCGGAAAAGCTCGACCTTCTGAAGAGCGGTCGCGCCAACGTCGGCGGCGCGATGGTTTCGAACCGCATCGTCGCTCCCACCACCGGCACCGTGCTCACCCTCGATGTTCATCCCGGCGATCCGGTCGTGCCGCTGACCTCTTACCAGGAGGGGACGGTGCTGCTGACCATGGCCGACATGAAGGAGCTCCTCTTCAAGGGGACGGTCGATGAGGTCGACGTCGGCAAGCTCAGCGTCGGGCAGGCCGTTTCCCTCACCGTCGGCGCGCTCCCGAACGCGAAGGTCGAGGGAACGCTGACCCGAATCTCGCCCAAGGCGCGGAAGGACGACTCGGCCACGCTCTTCGACATCGAGGCGAGCGTCCTGCCGACCGACGGCGTGGTGCTCCGCGCCGGCTACTCCGCCAATGCCAAGATCACCTACGCGCGGGCCGAGAGCGTCCTCGTCTTGCCCGAGCGGCTGGTGAAGTACGCCGATGGAAAGGCGACCGTGCGCGTCCAGGGCGTGGGCGGCAAGCCGGAGGAGAGGTCGATCGAAACGGGACTCTCCGATGGGCTCTCGGTCGAGGTGAAGTCGGGTCTGACACAAACCGACTCCGTGCTCGAGCCCGAGAAGAGCGCGCTCGCGAAGAAGTAGTCGATGAACCTCCGCGTCATCTTCTCCCAGTTCATGCGCGACCTCCGCGCGCAGAAGCAGCGCACCGCGCTCACCCTCTTCGGCCTCGGTTGGGGCACCTTCTGCGTGATCGTGCTCCTCTCCTTCGGCGAAGGGCTTCATCGCCGGCAAGCCGAGAGGATGGCGAGCCTCGGCGATCGCATGATCCTGATCTGGGGCTCGCGGACCTCGCTTCCCTTCGAAGGCTTGCCGCGTGGGCGCTACATCCGCTTGGAAGACGCCGACACCGATGCACTCGCGCGCGAGGTCGAAGGCATTTCCGCCATCACCCCTGAGTACTCCACCGGCGCGATGGTGAAGGGGCCGAAAGGGGAGACCTCCGCCGGCATCTCGGGCGTGCGTCCCTGCTTCGCCGACCTGCGCCACATGATCCCGGCCGCGGGTGGCCGCTTCGTCAACGAGCGCGATGAGCTCGAGCGGCGGCGCGTCGCCTATCTCGGTGCGCAGGTGAAGCAGGATCTCTTCGGCGACGACGACCCGATCGGCCAACTGGTGTTGGTTCGCGGCATCCCCTTCCGCGTGGTCGGCGTCAACCCGAAGAAGGACCAGGACTCGAATTACAACGGACGCGACGACGGGAAGGTCTTCATCCCTTCGCGCGCCGCGCAGGCCTCGCTCGGGCAGCTCTATCCCGACAATTTCGTGGTCGGGGTGCGCGATGGGGCGAACAGCAAAGAGGTCATGAAGGAGATCACCGCCGCGATGGGCCGACGTAATCACTACGACGCGAAGGACGAGGAAGCGCTCTCGTCCTGGGACGTCGGCGACATGATCGAAACCGTGGGCAAGGTGTTCGTCGGCTTCCAGACCTTCCTCGCCATGCTCGGCATGCTCACACTCGCGGTGGCCGGGATCGGCGTGGCGAACATCATGAGCATGGCGGTCGAGGATCGCACTTCACAGATCGGGATCTCGATGGCCCTGGGCGCGCGACGTGGTTGGATCCTGAGTCAGATCCTGATCGAGACCCTGCTCGTGACCGCGCTCGGCGGTGCGATGGGAGTAATGCTCGCGGCGCTCGTGGTCCGAGTGGGACAGGTGCTTCCGCTCGAAGAGTCGATCGGCGATCCGGTCCTCTCGTGGCAGATCGCCGCGCTCACGGTCGGACTCTTGGGAGTCATCGGCGTCGCTTCCGGGCTCGGACCCGCGCGTCGCGCCGCCAACCTCAACCCCGCGGTCGCGCTGAGGAACTGATGCGTCCATGGCAGCAAGGGCTCCACCTGATGTGGAGTTTTCTCGGAAGAGGGAAGTCGCGCCCAGTCTCCATCCTCCTCGCGGTGGCGTGGGGCACGCTCTCGATGATGCTCTTGCTCGGCTTCGGCGAGGGGCTGAAGCGGCAGTCGTCCGCCGGTCGACTCGGCCTCGGCGACGATCCGGTGATCCTCTGGGCCGGCACCACGACCAAGCCGTGGGAAGGCCTCAAGGCAGGCCGCAACCTCTTCTTCAACCAGGAAGACGTCGACGCGTTCGTTCGCTCCATTCCGGAGATCGACCTCGCGAGCGGGGAGTACTCGCGCTGGGCGGTCGACCTTCGTTGGAAGGAGACCTCCGTGTCCGCGCACCTGACCGGTGTGACGCCCGCCTTCCTTTCCATGCGCTCGCACTACCCGGAGGCCGGCAGCCGCTTCTTCAACGACGAGGACATGGCGGAGGGGCGCCGCGTGCTCTTCATCGGGCCGGAGCTCAAGAAGAGACTTTTCGGCGAGGCGGAAGCGGTGGGGCAGACTGTCTTCGTACGGGGCGTCCCCTTCACCGTGGTCGGTGTCCAGATCGACAAGGTGCAGAACAGCACGTACGGCGGGCCCGACAACGACAAGGCTTCGATCCCGCTTCCGGCCTACGAGGCGATGTTCGGCCAGACGCGCTTCGACAACATCGTCTATCACGTGCGGAAGGGGGTGAAGACATCGGAGGTCGAGCCGCGCGTGCGCGAGGTCTTCGCGCAGCGGCACCACTGCGATCCGACCGACGAGAGCGCGCTCGGCATCTGGGACACGGCGAAGAATCACGAGGAAGGGGACAAGATCATGGGCGGAATCCAGATCTTCCTCGGCCTGGTCGGTGCGATGACGCTCTTGGTCGCCGGCGTCGGCCTCGCCAACATGCTCTTCGTGATGGTGACGCGCCGCACGCGCGAGATCGGCCTCATGATGGCGATGGGGGCGCGGCGCGGCGCGGTGCTCGCGCAGGTGGTGGGCGAGTCGCTCGTGCTGGCCGGCATCGGCGGGTATCTCGGCATCGGCCTCGCATGGGTGATCTGTGAAGGCGCGCAGCGTCTGCCCGACGACGGCATCATCAAGTACCTCGGTCGCCCGACCCTCTCGCTGCCGCTCGGCTTGGTGACGGTGGTGTTGCTGGTCGGAATCGGCTGCCTCTCCGGTTGGCTGCCGGGGACGCGCGCCGCGAAGCTCAATCCGGTCGAAGCATTGCGTCACGACTAACGGCGTCGCGAGCCCGCGGGCTCGAGGAAGGGATCCAAGATGACGGAAGGCACCAGCGTGGTGGACCGAGCCGAGGCGCGGCCCGCGACCCCGAAGGGTCCGCCGATCCTCGAGATGGAACGCGTGACCAAGGTCTACCGCAGCGGGTCGATCGAGCTCGAGGCGTTGCGCTCGATCAACCTCAAGATCGACAGCGGCGAGATGGTCGCGGTGATCGGCCCGAGCGGCTCCGGCAAGTCGACCCTGATGAATCTGATGGGCTGCCTCGACGTGCCGACGCGCGGGCTCTATCGCTTCTTGGGTCGCGAGGTGGCGAAGCTCACCAGCGAAGAGCTGGCCGACCTCCGCAATCGCTCGATCGGTTTCGTCTTCCAGGCCTTCCATCTTCTGCCGCACGCGACCGCGCGCGAGAACGTGGAGATGCCGCTCCTCTTCTCGGGCCTCAAGTCGAAGGAGCGGCGCGAGCGCGCGCTCGAGATGCTCGATCGGGTCGGGCTCTCCGGCCGCGCGGAGCATCTGCCGACTCAGCTCTCGGGCGGAGAGATGCAGCGCGTCGCGGTGGCGAGGGCGCTCGCCAATCGTCCCAAGGTGATCTTGGCCGATGAACCGACGGGCAACCTCGACACGAAAACAGGGAAGGGGATCCTCGATCTCTTCGACGAGCTCTGGCGCGATGGCGTGACGGTCTGCCTGATCACGCATGACTTGAGGCTCGCGAGGCGTTGTTCACGCGTGCTCAAGATCCAGGACGGGAGCATCGTGCACGACGGCGAAGGGCTGCCGCCTGATGAGGACGCGTTCGCGGACGAGGAGTAGTTCGCGCCACGCCCGCCGCGGGGCTAGTACTTCGTTCCCGCCGGCGCGCCGCCGCCCGCGGAGATCTTGACCGAGGCGCTCGCGCCGATGCGGGTGGCGCCTGCCTCGATCATCGCGCGGGCGATCGCCGCGTCGCGGATTCCGCCGGCCGCCTTGACGCCGATGCCGGGTCCGACCGTTTCGCGCATCAAGCGCACATCTTGGACCGTCGCGCCGGCGGAGGCGAAGCCGGTCGAGGTCTTGACGAAGTCGGCGCGCTCTTCCTTCGCGATGCGCGAGGCGGCCACCTTCTCCTCGTTGGTCAGGTAGGACGTCTCCAGGATCACCTTCACCAGCACGCCCGCGCGCGCGGCGCCGACCACCGCGGCGATGTGCTCGCGCACGGTGCGAAGGTCGCCGTCCTTGAGCGCGCCGATCGGGATCACCATGTCGACCTCGCGCGCACCTTGCGCCACCGCCACCTTCGTTTCGTAGGCCTTGACCTCAGCGCGATTGGCGCCGTGCGGAAAGCCGATCACGGTGCAGACCTTGGCGCGGCTCCCCTCGAGCGCACGCGCCGCCACCGGCACCCACATCGGTTGGATGCAGACGCTGGCGAAGCCGTAGCAGTGCGCCTCTTCACAGAGGGTCAGGATCTCGCCTCGTCGCGCGTCGGGCCGGAGGATGGTGTGGTCGAGCAGGGCCGCGAGCTTGGGATCGACGGCGCCGATGCCGGGCGCGCAGCCTAGGCGCGCGATGCCGAGCTCCTCGATCATGCGCATCCGGTCCGGGCACTCGCGCGCGCAGCTCACGGGGTCAGGGCAAGTGATGCACCGCACTCCAGGCGTGCTCGAGCAGGCACACGACGTCGCTTGCGCGTTCGACGCGGTTCCGCACGCGCAGGCGCCGCTCGGCGTCACCGGGCCGGACGCGCCCTTCGCGGGCGTGGGCGTGGGCGACGCCGCCAAGCGACGCGTCACCTCTTCCACCACCTGTCGGACCCAGAGCTCGGGGATCTCTTCCGTCGCCATCGTTACCTCGCCGGGCCGCGATCGAGCGCGCGGATCTTGGCAACCCGTCGTTCGTGGCGACCCCCTTCAAATGTCGATTTGAGCCAGAGCTTGAGCAGTCGATTGGCCTCGCCCGGATGGACGACGCGCGAGCCGAGCACGAGCACGTTGGCGTCGTTGTGCGCGCGGCTGTTCACGGTGGTGAAGGCATCGTGGCAGAGCGCGGCACGAATGTCGGGCAGGCGATTGAGCACCATGGTCGAGCCGACGCCCGCCGCGTCGATCATCACGCCGAGCTCGGCGCGCCGTTCCTGCAAGGCGCGCGCGACCGCGACCGCGATGTCGGGATAGTCGACCGGGTCGGGGGAGAAGCAGCCGCAATCGACCGCGTCGACGCGAAGTTCTTGGAGCTCGCGAAGGAGGCTCTGCTTGAGTGCGAAGCCGCCATGGTCGGCGCCGATGGCGACGCGGATCGAGCTGCGCTCCGGTCTTTGCCAAGCGCTCATCGTGCTGTGCTCCTCGCGGGCCGGAGACTCTCCGGTCCGAAGGCGTCGGGGAGCAGCTCCTCCACCCGCGCGGAAACGTCACCGCGCGCGGTCGACCATTGAAGCTCGAGCCCAGGAGCGAGCTCATGCAGCACCTGGAGGCAAGCCCCGCAGGGAAGGGGAGACGCTCCGGTCGCCGCCGCTAGGTAACCGCACTCGAAGTGCCGCACGCCCGCCATGTGCGCGATGTAAAGCGCGGCACGCTCGGCGCACCCCGTGATGCCGACGCCTTCGAGGTCGGGTGCGCTGAAGAGGCGGCCATCCTTCGCCACGATCACCGCCGCGCGGCGATGCGAAGGGGAAAGGCGCGTGGTGCGGCGAAGCTCTCGACTCAGAAGGCGGGCGACCTCGACCGGCGCGCTCACGCCACGCTCTCGACCGGACGCGGCTCCGCCCATCGGCCGGCCGCTTCTTCCGCGAGGAAGTGATCGATCGTGCGTTGAATCCCCTCGCGCGTCTCCTCCGCCATCAGCGCGGCGCGAAGGTGGCTCACGTTGTGCGCGCCGCGGAGGTAGCCCGACAGGTGCTTCCGCATCTCCTTGATCGCGCGGAGCTCGTGCTTGGCCGCGATCTCCTCGTCGAGGAGGCCGAGGTAGACATCGATGCGCTCAGGGAGCGACGGCGGACCGGGATCGACGCCGGTGCGAAGGAGCGCATGCGCGCGTTGAAAGATCCAGGGATTGCCGATCGCCGCGCGTCCGATCATGACGGCATCGCAGCCGGTCTCGTGGAAGAGGCGGAGCGCGTCGGCCGGCTCCTTGACGTCGCCGTTGCCGATGACCGGGATCGAAACCGCCTGCTTCACGCGCGCGATCCACTCCCACGACGCCTCGCCCTTGAACATCTGGCTTCGGGTGCGTGCGTGCAACGTGAGCGCCTTGACGCCCAAGTCCTCGAGCCGCCGAGCGAGATCGACGATGATGATCGAGTCCTCATCCCATCCGAGTCGCGTCTTTACCGTGACCGGAAGCGGGCTCGCGTCGATCACCGCCTTGGTCAGCGAGAGGAGCAGCTCCGGCTCGCGCAAGAGCCCCGAGCCCGCACCGCTCTTGCACGCGATCTTCTTCACCGGGCAACCGAAGTTGATGTCGATCAGCTCGGGCCCCTGGGAGACCGCGAGGTGGGTCGCTTCGACCAACGCTTCATGGCGATTGCCGTAGAGCTGGATGCCGACCGGATGCTCATCCGCGGCGAGGACGATCTTCGCCCGTGTGCGCACGGCCTCTCGGATCAGCCCTTCGCTGCTCACGAACTCGGTGTAGACGACGTCCGCGCCGAAACGGCGGCAGAGGCGCCGGAACGGCTGCTCGGAGACATCCTCCATCGGCGCGAGAAGGATCGGGCGTTCGAGGCGGATGGAGCCGACGTGAAACAAAAACTCTCCCTCGGATCGTGAACCTGGGCCTGACGGCGGACGTGCATGGTCGCTCGCCGCCGCGTATCTTCGTGGGCGCGCGGGCGAAGGGCGATTCTATGGACCGCCCGCGCAGGGTGTCAACGCGGGGGCGGCATGCTCGAGCAATCGGTGGCGGTGGAGATCGACGGCATCCTGGCCGAGTCTGACCTCGAGCGAAAGCTCGCGCGCACCGAGGCGTTGGTCGCGAGGGCCGACGCTCT
>CAZZAH010000107.1:0-7854 GCA_964652115.1 uncultured bacterium
CCTTCCGGCGCGATGGACGTGGTGCTGGCGCCCGATCAGATGATCCTTCAGATCCACGAGTCGATCGGGCATCCGCTCGAGCTCGACCGCATCCTGGGCGACGAGCGGAACTACGCGGGCACCAGCTTCGTGACCATGGACATGTTCGGGAGCTATCGCTACGGCTCGGACCTCCTCAACATCACCTACGATCCGACGCGGCCCGAGCAGTTCGCGAGCTACGGCTTCGACGACGACGGCTTGACGGCCGAGCGCCAGTTCATCATTCGTAACGGCATCCTCGAGCGGCCGCTCGGCGGTGTGACCTCGCAGACCCGCGCCGGCATGGCGGGCGTCGCGAATTCGCGCGCCACCAGCTGGAATCGTCCGCCGATCGACCGCATGGCGAACCTCAACTTAGAGCCCGGCACCTCGACCTTCGAGGAGATGATCGCGGCGGTCGAGCGCGGGGTCTTCCTGCGCACCAACGTGTCCTGGTCGATCGACGACTCGCGCAACAAATTCCAGTTCGGCTGCGAGTGGGGCCAGCTGATCGAAAACGGCAAGCTGACCACGGTGGTGAAGAAGCCGAACTATCGCGGCATCTCGGCCACCTTCTGGCGAAGCCTCAAGATGGTCGGACGACCCGACGGCTTCGAGGTGCTGGGCACGCCGAACTGCGGCAAGGGCGAGCCGAACCAGGTCATCCGCGTCGGCCACGCCAGCCCGACCTGCCTCTTCACCAGCGTCGACGTCTTCGGAGGGGAGTAATCATGCAGCACTACATGAATACGCTCGCGGATCACGCGACCTCGCTGCTCAAGGGCGACGAGCGTTTCCTGCTGAACTTCTCGGCCGAGGACTCGGACTTCGTTCGGTTGAACCACGCGCAGGTGCGTCAGGCGGGCAGCGTCCGCCAGCGTGTGCTCGCGCTCGACCTGATCCAGGGGAACCGTCACGCGCCCGGCTCGGCCTGTCTATCCGGCGACGCGGAGATGGATCGAGCGCGCATCGCGACCTTGATCGAGTCGCTGCGCGCGAAGCTGCCGCACCTGCCGGATGATCCTTACCTGCTCTATTCGACCGAGGTCCGCTCGACCGAGCGTCACGCGGAGAACCAGCTCTCGCCCGCGAACGAGGTGGTGGCGCGCATCCAGGAGCAGGCGAAGGGGCTCGACCTGGTCGGGCTCTATGCCTCGGGCGGCATCCACAACGGCTTCGCCAACTCGATGGGGCAGCGAAACTGGTTCACGAGCTACAGCTTCAACTTCGACTTCAGCGTCTATCACCAGGGCGACAAGGCGGTGAAGGCCGACTTCGCCGGGCTCTCGTGGGACTCCGATGCTTTCGCGCGCAGGATGGCGCTCGTTCGCGAGCAGTTCACCTACCTCACGCGCGAGCCGCGCACCATTCCGCCCGGGCACTATCGCGTCTACTTAGCACCCGCCGCGATGCAGGATCTGCTGGGCACGCTGGCGTGGGGCGGCTTCGGCCTCAAGGATCATCGCACCAAGCAGACGACGTTGATCCGCATGGTGGAGGGCGACGCGAAGCTCCATCCGTCGGTCACGATCAAGGAGAACGTGAAGGAAGGGGTCTCCGCGAGCTTCAACAGCTCGGGCTACCTCAAGGCGGAGGAGACGCTGCTGATCGATCGCGGCGAGTTCCGGTCGTGCCTCGCGTCGCCTCGTTCGGCCAAGGAGTACGGCGTGCCGACCAACGGAGCGAACGACTTCGAGAGCCCGGAGTCGACCGACCTCGCGGCCGGCGACATCCCGCGCGACGAGGTCTTGAAGCGCCTCGGCACCGGCCTCTACGTGAACAACCTCCACTACCTCAACTACTCCGATCGGCCCGCCTGCCGCATGACCGGCATGACCCGCTTCGCCACCTTCTGGGTGGAGAACGGCGAGATCGTGGCGCCGGTCAACGTCATGCGCTTCGATGAAACGGTCTACCGCGTGCTGGGCGAGAACCTCGTCGGCCTCACGCGCGAGCGCGATCTCCTGCTCGACAGCTCGACCTACTTCGCGCGCTCGACCGCGAGCATGCGGCTGCCGGGCGCGCTGGTCGACGGCTTCCACTTCACCCTCTAGTCCCGCAACAACGCTCCGCTCGGCGACCTCATCGCGAGGCGCCGAGCGCTGGGAGGATTCGTGACCGGTCCAATTTCCCCGATGGTGGCGGTGCTCCGGCCCGATGTGTCGGAATGGCTTCTCTCGCTCGCGCAGGTGAAGAACGATCCGATCTTGGACGAGATGCACCAGCTCGCGCGCCAACGCGGCTTCCCCATCATCGGCCCCGAGGTGGGCCGGCTCTTAGCACAGGTCGCGACCTTGATCGGAGCGAAGCGCGTCTTCGAGCTCGGCTCGGGCTTCGGTTACTCGACCCTCTGGTTCGCCCGCGCGGTGGGAGAGGGCGGACATGTCTTTCACACCGACGGCGACCCCAAGAACACCGAGCTCGCGCGAGACTTCTTGGGGAGAGCCGGCGTCGGCGACCGCGTCACCTTCTTGAACGGCGACGCGCGCGAGCTGATCGACCAGACCCCGGGCGAGTTCGACATCATCCTCTGTGACATCGACAAACATCAGTATCCATCGGCCTACGAGAAGATGAAGAGCCGCGTGCGCGTCGGCGGCGCGATCATGGTCGACAATCTCGTCTGGAGCGGAAAGATCGCGAGCGGCGTCAACGACGCGCCGACCAACGGCGGGCGCGAGTACCTCAAGCTGATGTGGAACGACCCCAACTTCCTGTCGAGCTTGATGCCGGTGCGCGACGGCCTGGGCCTCTCGGTTCGAATTGCCTGACGCGGCCCCAAGCGGCGCGCGCCGATCGCGGCGCGTCGTGCTGGTGGTGCATCGACTTCGCACCGGCGGCATCGGCCGCTACATTCTGACCCTGGCGCGAGAGCTGATGCGCCGCGGCCACCAGTGCCACGTGGTCGTGACCGAGGAGCCGGGCGACTGGTTCGTCCTGGCGCGCACGCAGGGGATCGCGGCGCACTTCATCGCGGGCATGGAGCGACGGAGCACAATCGCGCACGCGCGCGAGGTGGCCGATGCCCTGCTCGGGCTCGATCCCGAGGTGGTGATCCTGAACCACGCGCGTCACGCGCAGCTCGGGCTCGCGCTCCTCTCGCACCGGACGATGGTCTTTCCCTTCGTGCACACCGACGCGCCCTCGGCCTATGACAACGCACTCGCTAACCCCACGCAATGGGACTGCGTCCTCGCGCCGAGCCCGCGCATCGCGGAGGGGATCGCGCGTCGCTCGCCCGGCGTGCGGCGCGAGTGCGTTCCGCACGGAATCGAGCTGCCGGCGCGGCTCGACTCGCCCGACCCGCGCGAGCAGGAGCCTCGCTTTCGGCTCCTCTATTTGGGGCGCCTCGATCGCGGGAAGGGGCTCGAGCTGCTGCCCGCGATCGTTTCGAGCCTTCGCGAGCGCGGTATCGACGCGGAGCTCGATGTCGTCGGCGAGGGATCGGAAGGCGAGGCGCTTCGCGCGGCCGCGGGCAACCTCCCGATTCATCACATCGGAACGCGTGGACCGGAGGAGACCTCTCGTGTACTTCGGACGGCGCACGCGCTTCTCCTGCCCAGCGAGTCTGAGGGCCTTCCGCTTACGCTCCTCGAGGCACAGGCGGAAGGCTGCGTGCCGGTCGCGAGCCTGCTGCCCGGCTCGACCGACGTCGCGGTGGAAGATGGCCGGAGCGGCCTCCTGGTCTCGCGACGGGAGGTGGGCGCCTTCGTCGCGAGCCTCGAACGGCTGGCGCGGGACCGGCGCTTCTGGGGCGATTTGTCGCGCGCGGGTCGTGCCCGGGTCGAGGAGAGCTTCTCGGCCGAGCGGATGGGCGATCGCTACGACGCTCTTTTCGCGCGCGTCGAGGCGGAGCGTCGGCCGCCGCGGCGTGGCCGGCTCGACCGGAGGCTCTTCGCGTTCAGCGACTTCCTGCCGGCACCGGCCCGGCGTATGGTTCGATCCTTCCGGGAGCGGCCGGCCGAACTACCTCGCCGGCCTTGACACCAGGCCGGTCGGCCAAGGCATAATGCCGGGACTTTTTGAACGAAGGTGCCCCGGGTCCCATTCGCGGTAACCCTGTCCGGGTATCTTGCAGCTAGTGACCCGAGGAGGCGACCATGGCGAAGGCAGGCGATCGCGCCCACATCAAGCTCCGGAGCACCGAGAGCCCGTACGTCTACCACACGCAGAAGAACAAGCGGAACGACCCGGATCGCATCCAGATCCGGAAGTACGACCCGGTGCTTCGGAAGTACTGCCTCTTCAAGGAAGAGAAGTAGCCCGAGCGCTGCGTGCGCACAGGAGACGCGAGTCGATCGCGTCGTCGAATTCGAACGGGAGAGCCCAGGCGGCCCTCCCGTTCGCGTTTCAGCCCGCGCGGTCGCGATGCGGATGGCGGTTCATCTCGCGATCCCCGCTCACTTCCCGATCAGCCCGCGCCACCCGCCCGACGTGAGGCTCGCCACATCGCCCAGGATCCGCGGCGTCGCCAGCCCGCCCGGCACCGCGAAGTAACGAGGCTCCCAGACCGGATCGAACTTCGCCTTGTAGCTCCGTAGCCCCTCGAAGTTGTAGAAGAGCTCGCCGTGACGAAAGAGCAGCGCCGCGACCCGATTCCACGCCGGCGCGAAGGCATGCGGCTCGACGCCGGAGAGCGGTGCGAGACCGAGGTTGAACCAGCGAAAGCCGCGCGCTCGTCCCCACAGCATCAGCTCGGCGAAGAGGAAGTCCATCACGCTCCCGCCCGCGTCGGGTTGAAAGCGCATCAGGTCGATCGAGATCTCTTCGTCCTCGCCGCTCAGCCAGAGATTGGCGAAGCCGACCACGCGGCCTTCGCGCTCGATCAGGCCGATCGGGCACTCGGCCAGATAGCGCGGCTCGAAGAAGCCGAGCGAGAAGCGCTTCTCCCGCGTCTCCTTCTGCGCGAGCCACGAGTCCGACACCTCGCGCAAGCTCGGCATGAGCGCCGGCACCTCCTCGCGCTCGATCACTCGAAAGCTCAAGCCGTCTCGCTCGGCGCGGCGATGCGAGTGGCGGATCGACGCGCGCGCGCTGCCGTCGAGGCTGAAGTCCGCGAGCGGCACACGCGCCTCCTCTCCCGCCTTGAGCAGCGCGAGACCTAGGTCGAGGTAGAGCGGCAGGCTCGCGGCCGACACTTCCTGAAAGACGGTCCAGCCGCCGGCGCGATCGGCCAGCTCGCGAAAGCGCCAGCAGAGCTCGGCTCGCTCCGCCGGATCGCCGACCGGATCGCGAAAGCAGACCCAGCTTCGCCCCGCGATGCCGTACATGAGGAACGAGCGCCCGCTCTCGCTGAAGAGGATCGCCTTGTCGCCGGTGAGCGCGAGCTGCGCATACGATTCGCGCGCGCCTCGCGCGATGGCGCGCACGCGCTCGAGGTCCTCCTCGCTCGCGACGTGGAAGGGCGCCGGGCGCGGCGAAAGCAGGCTCGCCGCCGCCAGGATCACGGTGAGCACCGACACGCCGACCAGCGCGCGCAGGAAGCGCGGCGCGTCGCCGTTCAGGCTGAACTGCCAGAAGAGATCGTCGCTGTAGGGCACGTGCTTGTAGGCGAAGAGCCCGAGCCAAGTCGTCCCCGCGATCGCGACCCCGATGGCGAGGAACCAGCTCGCGGTGAAAGGCGCGTTGAGCAACGATCCGCGCCGCGTGAAGAGGCGGCGACAAGGCAGCAGAAGCAGAAGCATCGCCGCCAGGATGCTCGCTTCCTCGTAGTCGCCCCCCTTGCCGAGCGAGGCGAGCGAACCGACCGCGAGCAAGGACAACGTCACGATGTACGCGGTGTCGATCCGCCGCTGCAACGCGCGCGCGAGGAAGAGGAGCAGCACGCCGGTGAGGCTACCGAAGAGGTGGAGCGTTTCGATCACGCCGAGCGGGACGAGCTTCTCCAGCCAGTGAAGGCGTGTCGCCATCGCCGGGGTCGCGCCCGACGCGAGGAGCACGAGCCCACCGAGGTACGCCATCCCGGCGAAGACCTGCGGCAGGAGCGGCGCCGCCCATCGTTGCCACGCCTCGCCCGCCTTCTCGCCCACGCGCAGCCGCCGCATCTCGCCCGCGAAGACGAGCAGAAGCCCGAGCGCGAGCGGAAGGAGGTAGTAGACGACGCGGAACGCGAGCAGCCCGGCGAGGAGGCCCGGCACCTCGGCGCGCGCGTCGAGCAGGTAGAGCGTCGTCGCCTCGAACACCACCAGCCCCTGCGGAACGTGCGAGAGAAGCCCCGCCGCTTGCGCCAAGACGAAGACGAGAACGAAGGGCGCCGCGGGGAGAGGTGAGGGAATCAGCACGAAGGCGGCGCCGGCGGCGAGGCTCCATTGAAGCAACGAGAGCCCGAGCTGCCCGAGCGTGATCGAGAGCCCGGGAAGCTCGAGCTCGATGCCTCGCACTCGTAGCGCGCGCGGTTGTCCGTTCGATCTGGCGAGTGCGCCGAACGAAAGGTAGCCCCCGACGAGCAAGAGCGCCGTGCCCGCGAGAGGAAGGGAAGCCCATGACGCGCCGACCAACGGCATCCCTTCGCGAAGCAAGAGGATCCCGCCGAGCACGAGCCCGCCGAGCGCCAAGCCGGCGCCGTTCAACACCAGCATCGCGCCGACGCGGATGGCGGAGATGCCCCAGCCGGCGTAGAGGCGGTAACGTAGCGCCTCGCCGGTCAGAAGCGGGAAGCCGAGCCCATTCGAGAGCGCGCTGCCGACGAAGCCGGCGAAGGCGATGCGTCGCGCGGGGAGCACGACGCCGAGATGCCGAAGTGCTAAGAGGTCGTAGAGCGGGGCGAGCAACTGCGCGAGTAACGTCAACCCGATCGCGGCCAGGACGCGCTCACGCGGAATGCGCTCCAGCTCGGCCATGATCTCGTGGTAGCGAACCGGTCCGAGCATGCCGTGAAGCGCCGCGAGGGCGATGGCGAAGATCGCGAGCGCGGAGAGCGGGCCCACGACGAGCAGCGTTCGCCTGAGCCTGCCGTTCGAGGGAATCGAGCCCGCCTCATCCTGATCGATACGCATCGGCGAGCACTCTACCGCGTGCGGCCGCGAGACGCGCCACCGCCGAAACGCAAATCGAGGGGCGGAACACCCCTCGATTCGACTTCACGGCAACGCTCGAGCGGTCAGCGCGAGCGCTATGCCTCTCGATTTCGGATTTAACGCAGGAGCTGGACGCGCTGACTCACGGCTCGTCCGCCCAACGCGGCGCGGACGAAGTAGACCCCCGACGGGAGGGCGTGACCGCCCTGGTCGCGCCCATCCCAAAAGATCGAGCGCGAGCCGGCCGCCTCCTCCATCGACACGAGGTTCCGGACGACGCGGCCATCCGCGCCGAGCACCGAGACCTCGACCCGTCCCGCCTGGTCCAGCGCGAGCGTGAGCTCGGTGCCGTTCGAGAATGGATTGGGCGCGCTCGGCGAAAGGCGGAGTCCGGTCTTGACGCCGCCGCTCGGCACGCCGCTCACGTCGGGCACGATCTTGAAGATCTCGCCGTTCGAGCCGGTGCCGCGATCGACGATGTAGAGCTCGCCCGAGGCGTCCTCGCCGAAGCTCGCGATGTTGGAGATGCTGAGGCCGCCGCCCGGAGCGAGCTCCGTCGTGCGGTCGGTGAACTCGGTGATGGTCCCGCCCGTGTACTTGAAGGTCCAGAGCGACGGCGTGCAGAAGTCGGAGAAGAAGTAGACGCCCTGCAGCTCGGGAATGGCGGCGCCGCGATAGACGTACCCGCCCGAGATCGAGCAGCCGACGCTGTGGCTGAACTCGTAGATCGGGTAGGTGATCACCGGGTTGCCGTCATCGCAGTTCGACGAGGGGTTGTAGCAGTGGTTTCCCTCGGTCAGACGCCAGCCGTAGTTTC
>CAZZAH010000107.1:7954-11001 GCA_964652115.1 uncultured bacterium
TAGGAGAGCTTGTTCTGCGCATTGTTGTTCGGGTCGCCGGCCGAGCCGCCGTCGCCGGTGCCGATGTAGAGGTAGCCGTCTGGGCCGAACTGCATGCACCCGCCGTTGTGATTCGAGAAGGGATCGGTCATCGAAAGCACAGGCTGTCCGGAGCCGGCGTCGGCGAGATCGGGATCGGAGCCCGAACGGCTGTACCGGTAGATGACCTGGTTGCCGGCGAGATTCGTGTAGTAGACCCAGAAAAAGCCGTCGGTCGCGTAATTCGGGCTGAAGGCGAGGCCGAGGAGACCGCGCTCGTCGTTGCCCGAGATGTTCGGCACGAGGGCGTCGATGTCTAAGAAGGCGGTGGCGAGGACGTTGCCGTTCTTCAGGATCTTGATGACGCCGCGCTGCTCGACGATGAAGAGGCGGCTGTCATTCGCTGGCGAGGTCACGTAGATCGGTCGGACCAGGGCCGACGCGACGCGAGTGGTGGTGGCGGCGGTGCTCTCTGACGCGCTCAAGACGAGTCCGGCAAGAAGCGCCAGACTCCCGGGGACGAGGGTTGCGCGCAAGTCACGGAGACGCTGCATTCGGTAGACCTCCTGTGTCGGATCGTATGCGGTGGGGCCGTATCGTCGGATACCTTGCGGTTTGACGGAATGAGGGTAGCACAGGCCCTTAGCCGGGGCTTCGATCGATTTGGGGTCTTCGTCGCATGACCGGGGCCGCGAGACTTTGCTACCATCGACCCGCTCCCGAATCCAAGAGCCCCTGCCCAGGAGGGCGGGGCGAAACCCTGCGCTGTTCCGCCGGCGGCGCGAGGATGAGGAAAGGACTTCGATGGCTTCCCGACTTCTCCGGGAAGGGCACACGGCGGACCGGACCCTTCGTGCCCTGACCCGTGCTTGCTTTGCCGCGACGGCGCTCGCTCTTTCGCTCGTGGGTTGTTCGGATCAGGGCGACGCTCCGACTCCACCCGATCTGATCGCGCCGGTCGTTTCGCTCACCGCCCCCGCCGGCGGTGAAGTCTGGCTCGTCGGCACCGTGCATTCCATCACCTGGCAAGCCTCGGACGCCGACACTCCGTCGGATGAGCTGTCCGTCAACCTCGACTACCTCGCCGATGGCGTGACCCCGACGGTCATCGCCGCGGGATGGCCTAACACCGGCAGCTACGAGTGGACGATTCCCGGCGCCGTCTCCTCGCAGGCGAAGGTTCGCATCCGCGTGAGCGACGGACGGCGCTTCGGCGAGTCGATCACGCCGCTCAGCTTCACCGTGCTCGAGCCTCCGCCTCCCGGACAGAATCTTCTGGCGGTCGGGAGCGCGAGCGGCCGCGTCGGCAGCGGCGCCGAGGTTCTCTTGAGCCTCGCGAACGAGAACAGCATCGCGCGGATCGAGGCCGACCTCGACTACGACCCGGCGGTCGCGACCTTCACCGCGGCGACGCTCGTCGATCGCGGCGTCGGCCGAAATCTCGTGGCCGACGAAGCGGTCGACGGCACGCTCCACCTCGAGGTCTCGACCCCGAGCGGGGGCGCCGCGATCCCCGCAGGGACCGGCTCCGTGGTTCGACTCTCCTTCGCGCTCTCCACCGAGGGGGTGACCGCGTTGACCCTTCACGACGCGGCCCTCTTCGACGAGAAGACGCGCGCGCTCGAGGTCGTTGTGACCGACGGTTCGATCGCGATCGGAAGCGCGGACACGCCCGCGAGCCTGACGTCGCTCATCCCCGCGCGCACGGTGCGGGGAGACACGGTGACGGTGGTCGGCACCGAGCTCGGCGATGAGCCCGCCGAGGTGCGCTTCACCGCGGACGGCGGGACCGCGATCGCGGAGGTCATCGACTGGAGCGCGACCTCCGCCCGCGTGATCGTGCCCGAGCTCGCGATCGAAGGACCGCTGTTGGTGCGGAAGGGGAGCACCGACAGCAACACGCTCGCCTTCTCCGTCGCGCCGGCGCTCATCTCCTTCGCGAAGGATCTCGCCGCGCCGGGCAAGCCGTTCCAGCGCGGCGGATGCCAGGCTTGCCACATCTGCTTCGAGGGGATCGGAGGGAGCGGCGGCCTCTGTATCGAGGATGCCAGCGGAGGCGAGCATGTGGCCGGCATCCTAGAGGGCGGCGATCACGGCCCCGCGATCGTCCCGCGCCGTTCCGCGGAGAGCATCCTGGTGAAGAAGCTCCTGCCGAGCCCGCCCTTCGGCGATCGGATGCCGGTCGGCAGCGCGCTCCGCGCGGAGGAGATTCTCGCGATTCAGGATTGGATCGATCAGGGGGCGCGCGATAATTGACGGTTCGGTGATCGCGCTCAGGAGACGGCTTGCACGGCGCCCGGCGCCGGGAAGGAAGGAAGCCATGGTTGGAAGGAGCTCCGTCCGCGCCGCGCGGTTCGTTTCCTTGATCCTCGCGTCGCTCGGGGTCGTCGGGCTCGCGCTTCTTTCGCCTCTGCTTCCCGGAGGCATCGCGCAGGCGGGGCGCCTCTACTCCGCGGAGCTCGACGGCGCGCACATGGTGCCGCCGGTCGACACCGGCGCCACCGGCCATCTCGATCTCTACCTCGAGGACGGTGAGCAGTTCATCTGGGTCGACCTCAGGGTCTACGACCTGCAGAACCAGATGACCGCCTCGCACATCCATCTCGGACCGCCCGATCAAAACGGTCCGCAGATCTTCAACATCGGGGTGTTCGCCGACTCGGCCAAGATGGAGTTTCCGATTCAGCCTTCGACCGTGACGGCGCTCAAGCAGGGGAATCTCTACGTCGCCGTGCACACCGCGCCCTATCCGGTCGGCGAGATCCGCGGACAGATCTTCGCGCAGCCTTGCCGCAGCTTCATCGCGCACATGGACGCCGCGCACGAGGTCCCGCCGACCAACAGCCAGGCGACCGGCCTCTGCGACCTCACGCTCTGGGGCGATCACTCGCGCATTCACGTGATCGTCAAGCTGACCAACTGGACGAGCTTCATGACCGCCTGCCACATCCATAAAGGCCAGCCGGGCCAGATCGGCCCGCACATCTTCGACCTCGGGACCTTCGACGACTTGCACGTGCTGAGCGTCT
>CAZZAH010000108.1:0-1330 GCA_964652115.1 uncultured bacterium
CGAAGCGCGCGATGGCCTTCGGCGCTGAGCGAGAAGAGCAGCACGCCCGAGGTGTCTCGATCGATTCGGTGCACGACCCCCGGCCGGAGGTCGGGACCGAGCCACGCCTCGAGCTGCGCGAGAGCATGGCCGTCATGGCCGGGCGCGGGGCGCGACGGCAACCCCGCGGGCTTGTCGATCGCGATCCAATGACGGCCGCGCGCGAGGACGCAGGCCGGAAACTCGAGTCGCGGCACGCGCCTCATGTTTCGACGACCGGCGAGGGGAAGAGCCCATCGCCTCGCTCGCGCCGCGCCGACTCGAGTCGAAGCGCTTTCGCGAGCAGGGAGGAACGACCGAGGCGCTCGAGCCGCTCATCGTCGGACCAGAGGAGCTCACTCGACTCACCCGCCGCTGTTCCTTGTAGCGTCAGTGCGAGAACGCGGAGCGCGATCTTGTGGTGCGTGATGCTGTGGCGAATGGTGCCGAGCGTCGTGCTACCGCGGGCGGCGTCGATGCCCAGGCTCGCGAGCACGTCGATCGGCTCGAGCGAACCGCCGTCGCTCTCGTCCTCGATCACCGGCGGGATCCAGAGTGACGGCAGGAGTCGCCACCTCCCGCGCGTGAGCAGCAGGCGACCCATGCCATCGCGGACGAGCAGCAGCCGCCCACGCACCTCGACCGATTCGCGTCGCTTCTTCGGCTTTGGATAGGCGTCGACTACGCCGCCGCTCAGCGCGAGGCAATGACGCGAGACCGGGCAGGCGTTGCACCGCGGCGCACGCGGGGTGCAGACCGTGGCGCCGAGCTCCATCATCGCCTGGTTGAAGTCGCCCGCGCGTTCAGGATCGAGCAGTCGCTCGGCCAACCGCGCCAGCGCGCGAGGCTGATCCGCCGGCGGATCGAGGCGACCGAGTCGAGCGAGCACTCGCGCCACGTTGCCATCCACCACCGCGTGCCGCGCTCCATACGCGATCGAGAGGATGGCCGCCGCCGTGTAGTCGCCGATGCCGGGCAATGCGCGCGCCTCGTTCCACTCGCGCGGAAATTCGCCTCGCGGGCGATCGGCCACGATCGCGGCGCCGCGATGAAGATTTCGCGCGCGCGAGTAGTAGCCAAGTCCCGACCAGAGGGCGAGCACCGCCTCCTCGGGCGCGGCGGCGAGTTGCCCGACGGTGGGGAAGGCATGGAGGAAGCGCTCGTAGTATCCGATGACCGCCTCGACGCGCGTCTGCTGAAGCATGATCTCGGAGACCCAGATCGCGTAGGGGTCCTTGGTCGCGCGCCAAGGAAGAGGTCGGCGCGCCGCGTCGTACCACTCGAGCAATCGACGGCGGAAGTCCGCGATCGA
>CAZZAH010000108.1:1430-11000 GCA_964652115.1 uncultured bacterium
TCGCGGGATTCCAGGCCGCGGCTCCTGCGTGCGATGCAACGTTGTCGTTCGGCGCCTCGAGCACGATGCGCACCGGCCCGCTCGCGGGATTGGGCTCGATGCCGTGAATCGTCCAGCCTCGACTCGAGCCCGCGTTCGATGCCACGCTCGAGGGGCCTGCGACGTACTCCACGCGCTTCAGGATCCAGTCCTCGGGATCGAGCAGGATCCTCTCCGGCTCGCGCGCGAAGACGATTCGCGTGTGCTGCACGCGGAGCGAATCCATCACGGTCACGGTTTCCGGCGGTGCGTCCTCGAAGAGCGCGACCAAGTCGACCGGCATCGTGAACTTCGGCTCCGCCTGCGTCTGCTCGAGCACGAGATCGACCGCGACTCCTTCCGCGAGCGGCGCCGTGGTCCACTCGAGGAGATAGTGCGGGCGCCCTTCGCCGTAGACCCACGAGTCGAAGAAGGCGGACAGGTCGCGACCCGATACGCGCTCGAGCTCGCGGCGAAACAGATCGGTCGTGGCGGTTTCGTAGGCGTAGCTCCTCCGGTAGCTCTGCAGTGCCGCGAAGAAGACGTCGTCCGAGAGGACGTGGCGAAGCATGTGGAGGACCCACGCCCCCTTCGAGTAGACGGTCGAGTTGAAGGTGTACTCCGGGTGGTAGACGGCGCCGGGGAACTCGCGCCCCGGCGGCAGATCACGCGAGAGCATGTGCGCGCGATACGCGCTGTCCCCCTCCGCTTCCTCGTACCAGAGCGCCTCGCAGTACGACGCGAATCCTTCGTTGAGCCAGATGTCGTCCCAGGTGCGCGGGCTGACCTGATCGCCCCACCACTGATGGCCCAGCTCGTGCGCGACCACCCGTTCATTGGAATGAAGGTCGAATGGAAGAAGGTACGCGCCGTAGCTGGTCAGCGTTTGATGCTCCATCGCCCCCGACCAGAGGAACTCGACCATGCCGTACTTCTCGTCGACAAAGGGGTACTCGCCGAAGAGCCGCGCGAAGTGAGAGATCATCCGCGGCGTGCGCGCCCAGGCCACGCGCGCGGTCGCCGCGTCTTCCGGATAGGCGTAGTACTCGATCGGCATCGGCGCGCCGCCGTCGAGCGGCGTGTAGTGATCGACCCAATGCGCGAAGTTGGTCGCGTTCACCGACACCAAATAGGTCGCGATCGGATAGGCCTCGCGCCAGTGCGTCACCCTGCGGCCTGGATCCGCGATCACTTCCTCGATCCTCGTGCCGTTGCCGGTCGCGCGGTAGGCGCTCGGCGCGTCGATCCAGAGATCGCAGGTGAACTTGTCGTAGGTCACGTCCTTGCAGGGCCACCAGGCGGGAGCGGAGTTGGTCTCGCTCAAGGTCTGCGCGGCCGGCGTCGCTGGGCCCGGACGTTGCGGGTGAAACGCATACTGAAGCCCCATGAATCCGTCGAACTGCGGCACGCCGTGGTAGCGAATGTGGAGGCTCGTCGACTCGTCGCGTGCGATCGATCGATCGAGAGTGACCACGATCTGCCTCGCCGCGTGCGTGTAGCTTGCCGCCGCGCCGTCCTGCTCGATGTCTTCGATCTCCATCGTGTCGACCAGATCGAGAAGCACGGAGGTCAGTTGGTCGACCTCGCTTCTGATCTCGTAGGTGACCTCTCCGCGAATCGCCTGCTCGTCGAAGTCGAGGCGAAGGCGCAGATCGACGTGCGTGAGGTCATACTCGAGGTAGCGCGGGTCGCTGTCGTCGTGGGTGTTGTCCTCGCCGAGGAGCGCGCCGAGCCTTTGGTCGCGTCGAAGCGGAAGGCGTGCGTGGGCGCAGAAGGGTATCTCGTCGCCCCAGCTCGGATCGATCGCGAGCGCCTCGCGGCGGTCGAGCGTCAGCGCCTCGCCAGCGCTCGGTCGAGCGACCATCGGCGTCGCTGTGGCGAGCAACGCAGCGCAAAGTGCGACCCACGAGAGCCTGCTAAGGAACGCGATCGCCGCACGCCGGCTCACGGTGCCTCATGCGTTCCGCCGGCGAGCTCCTCCGCCTCGGAACGAAGTCGCCGGCCCTCCTCGGCCAGCTCGTCGATCGCGGCGCGCGAAACGCCGCGGAAGGTCAGGAGCTTCGCGATCGTCCGACCGGTCTCGCTGTTCGGGGTCGAAGCACCGGAGGTCACGCCGATCGTGAGCGCGCGATCCGGCAGCCAACCCTCGCTCATGATCGGCGCGCGCGTGCCGAGCGGTTGATGCCGGATCCACTGCGGGCTGATCAGGCAGTTCGCGTCCTCGACGTGGAAGGCGGGCACCGACTGCCCGGAGATCTCGACCAGGTGGGTCGTGTTGCTGCTGTTGAAGCCGCCGATCACGACCATCAAGTCGACCCCTTCGGCGAGGAGGCTCAAGACGGCGTCCTGTCGCTCCTGAGTGGCGGAGCAGATCGTGTCGAAGCTACGGAAGTGCTCCGGACGCGGCGCTTCGGGGAAGCGAAGCGCCATCGCCGCGCCCAACATCTCGGCGATCTCGAGCGACTCCGAGGAGAGCATCGTGGTCTGGTTCGCGACGCCGAGCTTGTCGAGGTGAAGCGCGGGATCGAAGCCCTCGGAGTGCGAGCCGGCGAGCGCCGCGAGGAGCGAGTCGCTCGAACGATGACCCGCGAGAAACTCGCAGACCAGGTTCGCTTCCTCCTTGTCGCGAAGGACGAGCCAGTGGGCGCCGGGATACTTCGAGACCTGCGAGCAGGTGGCTCGCGTCTCCTCGTGCGCGATCTTGCCGTGAACCGCCGCGGTGTAGCCGTCGCGCGCGTAACGCTCGACGCTCTTCCAGACGTTCAGCACCGAACCGCAGGTGGTGTCGACCAGGATCACGTCGCGATCACGCAGCCGAAGGAAGTCTCCTTGCTCGACGCCGAAGGCGGGGATGAGCACGACGTCGTCCTGCGCGATCTCCGCCAGGCGATCTCCGGACGAGCCCGGGGGCGGCAGAAAGCGGACGCCCATCTGCTCGAGCCGTCGATTGACCCAGGGGTTGTGGATGATCTCGCCGGTGATCCAGATGCGGCGGTCGGGGAAGCGGTCGCGCGTGGCGTAGGCATACTCGACCGCGCGGTCGACGCCGTAGCAGAAGCCGAATTCACGCGCGAGGCGGATCTCGGTCGAGCCTTGGCGGAAGCGATAGTCGTTCGCCTTCCAATACTCGATCAGGCCGCTGTGATAGTCGGCCTGGAGCAGCGGAAGCACCTGCTCGCGATTGCCCAGCCCCTTCCGGAAGTAGCGCGTTTCGGTCATTGCCGCCTCTGAGTCCTCGAGATGTGGAGCCGCCAACAGTTGAGTATAGCCCGGCGATGTTTGGTCTCTCGTGCCGATCTTGCAGAGCGGGGCCGCCGGAGCGAACCCTGTCTTTCGTCTGGACAGTCCGCGCGCGAGCGGTCAGGGTCGATTCGATGAGTTGCTTCCCCCGCTTGACCCGCTCCGACGCATTCCGCACGGTCCTTTCCTTTCTTGCATGCGCGTGCCTCCTGG
Organism: uncultured bacterium; assembly: GCA_964652115.1. Lineage (GTDB taxonomy): Bacteria > Eisenbacteria > RBG-16-71-46 > CAIMUX01 > CAIMUX01 > JADJQY01. The sequence continues at coordinate 4,902 of CAZZAH010000108.1, forward strand.
CCCATGAGGCTGGGGCCGAAACGCCGATCGACCTCCGGCAGCCCGCGCTCTCGAGCGATGGGACGAAGATCGCGTTCGCGTGGCGCGGCGACCTCTGGATCGCGCCGTGGGAAGGAGGGAGGGCGACACAGGTCACGCGCGATCCGATCGACGAGCGCCGCCCGCTCTGGACGCCCGATGGGCGCGCGCTGGTCTATGCCGCGCGAAGGTCGGGCAATTACGACCTCTTCGTGCGCGACCTCGAGGGCGACGCGCCGCGGCAGCTTACCTTCCATGAATCCGATGACTGGCCGAGCTCGATCTCGAGCGACGGCCGCTGGGCGCTCTTTCATTCACGGCGCGAGCGCGAGGAGTCGCGCCTCTATCGCGTGCCGATCAAGGGTGGCGAGGTAGAGGAGCTGACCGAGGACGAATCGAGCGACGGCGTGCTCTCGCCGGACGGCCGCGCCATCGCCTTCGTCCATGGAGAGGTACCTTGGTGGCGGCGTGGCTATCGCGGCGCGGCGAGCGCGGATCTTTGGATCTACGACCTCGCGCGTGGGCGTGCGAGCCGCATTACCGACCTCGCGGGACAGGATCTCTGGCCGCAGTGGTTCCCCGATGGCAAGAGCCTCCTCTACGCATCGGAGGAGACCTTCGTATCGAATCTCTATCGGGTCGACCTCGTGCGCGGCGAGCGGACGCGCCTGACCGGCCACACCGGCGATGGGGTTCGCTTCCCGAGTCTTTCCGCCGACGGGCGACGGGTGGTCTACGAAGCGGAAGGCCGGATCTGGGGGCTCGACCTCTCGGTCGCGAGGTCCGAGCCCGCGCCGATTCCGATCGAGCTCCCTCGCGTCGAGAGGATGGTCGTGGCCGACACCTTGGTCGCGGGCGCACGCGAGGTGGCAGCGTGTCCCGGCTCCGATCGCGTGGTGGTGACGCTCGGCGGGGATCTCTGGCTCGCTGCCTTGGGCCAACCGATGCGCGCGTTGACCACGGGCGACGCGCGCGAACGCGAGCCCGCGCTGAGCCACGACGGCAAGACGCTCTTCTACAGCGGCGATGCCTCGGGCAACTTCGACCTCTATCGAATGGAGCTGGATGGCGGAGCGCCGCGTCCCTTTCGCGACGCTCGAGAGGACGAGCGCGCGCCCTGTCTCTCGCCGAACGATCGTGTCGTCGCCTATCTCCGCGCCTTCGACGGTGACGAGCTTCGCCTCGCCGATGCCGACGGTGGTCGCGATCGACTGCTCGCGCGCGGGCCGCGCTTCGCCGGCTTCGCCTTCAGTCCCGATAGCCGCTGGATCGCCTTCGCTCGCGCCGATGCCGCGGGGCAGTTCGACATCTTCGTCCTCTCCTTGGTGAGCGAGGAGGCGATCAACCTCACGCGGCATCCGGCGCAGGACCTCGAACCACGCTGGAGCCCCGACGGCAATCGCCTCTACTTCCTCTCGGATCGAAGCGGCGTGCGCGAGCTCTGGCAAATTCCGCTGAACGGACGCGGGACCGACGCGGCGGATGAGCTCTCGATCGACCTCGACGGCATCATCTGGCGCGCGGAGCCGGTGCCGACCCTGCGCGGGCTCGGTGATCGATACGAGGTAAGCTCCGACGGCCTCTTCTACGACGCGGAGCTCTCGGGCGCGCGCGAGCTCTTTCACCAACCTTGGGGCGAGCTGCCCGAGCGTTGGACCCGCGGAGGATTCGATCCTCGAGACCTGGCGCTTGGCCAGGGAAACGTGATCGCGCTCGATCGTGGAGGCGCGCTCTTTCGCATCGAGGCGAGAGGCGCGACCGCCATGCCCTTTCGCGCGATGCAGCAGGTCGATCAGGAGGCTCGTTTTGCGCAGATGCTCGACGAAGCGTGGCGAGCGCTTCGCGACGGGTTCTACGACCGCGGCCTCCACCTGATCAACTGGGACGCGATGCGCGAGCGATATCGAGCCCGCCTTCCGGGCTGCGCCACGCGCGAGGAGCTCTCCGACCTCATGCGCATGATGAGCGGCGAGCTCAACGCCTCACATCTCGGCGAGATTCCGGCGGAGGAGCCTCGCCCGCGCAGCGCCTGGCTCGGGGTCGAAGTAAGCGCCGAAACCGGAAGCGACGGTGTCCGGATCGAGCGGGTCGTGCCGCGAGGGCCGATCGATCGCCTCGGGCTCTCGAAGGGGGATCGCATCCTCGCGATCAATGGCGTCGAGCTCGGCCGAGAGATGCCGATCGAGGCTGCGCTGCTCGGACAGGCGGGCGAGGTGTTGAGTCTGCGCGTGCGCGCGGGGAGGGGAGCGCGCACCGAGAGCGTGCTCGCGCTCGAGACCTCGACCGGCGACGCGCTGCTCGACGAAGCGCGAACGACGGAGCTCGCGGCCAAGGTGCGAAAGCGTACGCGCGGCGCGATCGCCTACCTCAGGCTCGCTCGGTTGGAGCCTCCGGAGATCGCGCGCTTCGAGCGCGAGGTGGCCGAGCTCCCCTCCGAGTGCCGCGGCATTCTGCTCGATCTAAGGGGCAATCCCGGAGGCTTTGGGCACCAGGAAGTGATGGACCTCCTCTCTCGACGCGCGACGCTCGAGCAACGCGAGCGCGGCGAGGAATGGGTCTATTCCCCAGCGCTTCACTTCGATGGAGCGCTCGTCGCCCTTATCTCCGAAGGGACAGGGAGCGCGGCCGAGCTCCTGGCCGAGTCGATCCGTGCTTCGGGCCGTGGCCGCTTGGTCGGTCGTAACACCTTCGGCGGCGTGATCTCGGCCGCGGAGATCGAGCTGGGCGACGGCGCGCGGCTCAGAATTCCGCGTATCGGCTGGTCGACGCTCGACGGAAAGAACCTCGAAAACCGCGGCGTTGCGCCCGATGTCGAATGCTCGTATGAGTTCGAGGAAGAGGCGCGAGGCGAGGATCCTGTACTTTGGGCTGCGATCCGCGAATTGGAACGAAGCGAAAGAGAGGAACGATGAGCGAAGGTCCACCCCCGCCCGAAGGCGGCGAAGCGAGCCCGCCGGGCTTCAAATGCGGATACGTCGCCTTGGTCGGCGTGCCCAACGTCGGCAAGTCGACCTTGATGAATCGATTCCTCGAGGAGCGGATCGCGATCGTCACCGCCAAGCCGCAGACCACGCGGCGAAAGACGCTCGGCATCCTGAACGGACCGGGCTTTCAGATGGTCCTGCTCGACACGCCCGGCATCATGGAGCCGCGTTACGATCTCCATCGCGCGATGATCCACGAGGCCGAGGAAGCGCTCCGCGAATCGGACATCGTGCTCCACCTGGTCGAAGCCGGCTCGGTCAAGCAACCGCTGCCCGCGATCCGAGCCGCGCGAGGGCGAAAGATCCTCGCCCTCAACAAGGTCGACACGTTGAAGAAGAAGACCGACGTTCTGCCGTCGCTCGAGGCCTATCACGCGATGAACGTCTATGAGGAGCTCGTGCCGCTCTCGGCCTTGAACGGCGAAGGCGTGCCGCACCTGCTCGAGGTTCTGATTGCGCTGCTGCCCATCGGTACGCCGTTCTTCCCGCCCGATCAAATCGCGGCCCAACCGGAGCGCTTCTTCGTCGCCGAGCTGATCCGCGAGCGCATCTTCGAGCGTTATCGCGAAGAGATCCCCTACGCGACCGAGGTGGAGATCGAGGAGTTCAAGGAGCGCGCCGGGGCGAAGGACTTCATCGAGGCGAACATCCTGGTCGAAAACGAATCACAGAAGGGGATTCTGATCGGGAAAGGCGGCGCGGCGATCAAGCTCCTCGGTGAGGACGCGCGTGGCGCGGTCGAGCAGATGCTGGGGCGCGAGGTCTTCTTGAGCCTCCGCGTGAAGGTCGTTCCGAAGTGGCGGCGTCGCGAGGCGGCGCTGCGTCGTCTGGGCTACAACTCCTAGGGTGAACCTACCGATCGGAGAGCTCGCGGCGCTCGGCGCGGCCGGCGCTTGGGCGGTGAGCTCGGTCCTCTTCGCCCTCGAACGCGCCAACGCGCGGCCGATCGTGATGACGCTCTTGAAGGGGACGATCGCCATCGTCTTCTTCGCGTTGCTCGTGGCCGTAATGAAGCTCTCCGGCGCCGCCATCCATTTGCCGGGGATCAAGCCCCTGCTCGTCTTAGCCTTCTCCGCCGTCTGCGGAATCACGATCGGCGACACCTGCTTCTTCGGCTCGATGGTTCGGATCGGCGTCCGGAAGGCGAGCCTCCTCTCGCTCCTCAATCCGATCGTGGCCGCGTTTCTCGCCCTGGCCTTCGGACAGGAGCTGCCGAGCACGATCGGCTTCGTCGGGATCGCGGTTACGCTGCTCGGCGTGGTTCTGGTGGTGGCGGCGAGCCCGGGCGACCGCGCCGCGGATCCGCACCTCGTGAGCGGCACCCTCCTCGGCATCGCCTCGGGCGTCTGCAACGCGATCGGCATCGTGTCGGCGAAATCGGCCATCGCGGCGGTCGGCGTGGTTCCGACCGCGCTCGTGCGGCAGATCGCTGCCTTCACCGCGCTCCTCGCCTTCGAGCTCGTGATTCGACGCGGTCGCGACCTGAGGCTCGAGATGGGAGGCGGCTATCGACGCCCGCGGCTCCTCTTCGCGAGCCTGGCCGGCTCGTGCGTCGGCTTTCTTCTCTTTCAGGTCGCGATCGATCGCGCGTCGCCGCCGATCACCGGGACGTTGAGCAGCACGGTGCCGCTCTTCATCGCGCCGCTCGCGGTGAGGTACCTTGGTGAGCGGTTGCCGGGGCGCGCCGCGCTCGGCACCGTCATCGCGGTGGCGGGCGTGGTGCTGATGGTCTGCTTCTGACCGGCTCCCGCCGCGAACCGGAGCCATGGAGAGCGCGATGAGAGAAGACCGCATCGAGCATTCCCGTGTGACCCGCGATCCCGAGGTCTGCGACGCCTACGCGTCCGATGCCTCCGGTCTCTCGCGGCGACCCGAGGGCGTCGCGAGACCCGAATCCGAAGCCGAGCTGCGCGAGATCGTGCTTCAAGCGGGCGCGCGGGACGAGGCGCTCACACCGCAAGGCCTGCGCTCGAGCACGACGGGCGCTTCGGTGGTGGAGCACGGGGTCGCTCTCTCGCTCGAGCGGATGATGCGGATCATCGACATCGACCCGGCACGTGGAACGGCGCGCGCCGAGGCGGGGGTGAACCTGGGCGAGCTCAAGCGTGCGCTGCGCGCCCAAGGCCTCTTCTATCCACCCGATCCGACGAGCGAGAACGAGTGCACGCTCGGCGGCACCGTCGCGTGCAATGCCAGCGGCTCGCGCACCTACCGCTACGGACCGACGCGCCCCTGGATCGAAGCACTACGCGTCGTTCTCGCCGACGGCTCCGCTCACGAGCTCAGGCGGAGCCGCACGAACAAGAACGCCACCGGCTATTTCGGTTTTCAGGACGCGATCGACCTGTGGATCGGCGCCGAAGGGACGCTCGGCGTCGTGACCGAGGTCGAGCTTCGTTGCCTGCCCGCGCCGCCGGGGGATTGGAGCGCGCTCGCCTTCTTCCCGAGTTGGCGCGAGGCGGTGAGCTTCGTGCTCGCGGTCGACGGAGAGCGGCGCGCGGGCAGGCTTGCGCCCCGCTGCCTCGAGCTCTTCGATGCGGTGTCCCTCTCGGTCGTGGCGCCCGAGGCGAGTGCCTTTCGCGTGCCCGCGAACGCAGGCGCCGCGATCGAGTTCGAGGAGGAGTGTGAGCCCGGCCGTGAGCTCGACCACTTCGACGCGTGGTACTCAGCGATCGAGGCCTTCGGCGGTCTCGCGGAGGACACGATCGTCGCACGGAGCGAGGCGGAGAAGTTGGAGCTACGAAAGCTCCGTCACGCCATTCCCGCCGGGATGAACGAACGCGGCGCGCTTGCGGTCCGCCAAGGCGGAAGGAAGGTGTCGACCGATTATGCCGTGCCTCTCGCGGCGCTGCCCGTTTTGATGGAGGACTCATTCCGCATCGCGGCGGAGCTCTTCGGTGGCTTGACCACCGGCTACGGACATGTGGGGAACGGGCACCCGCACTTCAATCTCTTGGCCGAGGATCCCGAACAACTCGAGCACGCCATGCGAGCGGCGCGGGCGATGACGGTGCGCGCGCTCGAGCTCGGCGGCACGCTCTCGGCGGAGCACGGAATCGGCAAGCTCAAGCGCGGGCTCTTCGCGGAGCTCTATCCA
>CAZZAH010000109.1:0-2501 GCA_964652115.1 uncultured bacterium
CGCGACCGCCCACGAGCTGCACGTCCCCATGACCGAGAAGCAGAGCACGTTGCTTTCCATGCCGAAGGATGCGGGCGCGGGCGCCGCGGACGAGAAGCGCGATCGGATGATCCTCGCTTACAAGACGCGCCTCGCCCAGCGTCCCGATGACCTCGACGCGATGGGTCGCCTCGGCATGGCGGAGCTCGACCAGGCGCGCGCGATCGAGGACCCACGCTTTTACAGCCAGGCCGAATCGCTCTTCATCGCCGCGCTCGCGCTGGATCCAAGGGACTTCACCTCGCTCCTCGGCATGGGCTCGCTCACGCTTTCCCGACACGATTTCAAAGGGGCGCTCTCCTGGGGACAACGCGGGCTAGACAACTATGCGGAGAGCGCTCCTTTTCTCGGCGTGATGGTCGACGCGAACGTCGAGCTTGGCCGGTACGACGAAGCGACCACCGCGCTCGATCGCATGCTCGCGGTCAAGCCGGACCTCACCGCCTACTCGCGCGCTTCCTATCTCTACGAGCTGCGCGGCGAATACGAAAACGCGATCCACGCGATGGACATGGCGGCGAACGCGGGACAGGCCGGCACCGAACAGGCGGCGTGGTGTCGCGTGCATGTCGGCGATCTCCAGTGGAAGAGCGGGCGTCTCGACGAGGCGGAGCGAAGCTACCGCGCGGCGGATCATGACCTCCCCGGCTATCCGCGGGCGTTGGCCGGTCTCGCTCGCCTCGCCGCGGCGCGCGACGATCTCGCGACCGCGAAGCTCCTCTACGAGACGGTGGTCGAGGCCTTTCCTTCAGCGCAGTACCGAATCGAGCTGGGCGAGGTGTACGAGGCGCTCGGCCAGTCGAGCGACGCGGAGCTTCAATACCATCTCGTGCGCGATGCGGCGGCAGAGGCGCGGCAGAACGGGATGAACGTCGACCTCGAGATGGCTCTCTTCGAGGTCGATCACGGCGCCGATGCCGCCGCTATGGTGATCGTGGCGGAGGACGCTTATGATCGTCGTCCAAGTGTGCAGGCCGCGCACGTGTATGGCTGGACGCTCTACCAGGCGGGACGGGTGGCCGAGGCGAAGACGGCGATGGATACCGCACTCCGCATGGGCTCGAAGGACCCGGAGTGGCTGTACCATGCGGGCATCGTCTATCACGCGGCGGGCGACGATGTGAGCGCGATCCGCTGCCTCGACACGGCCCTCGCCATGAACCCGCGCTTCTCGCTTCGCGGCGCGGACCGGGCCCAGCGACTCTTGCGCGAGCTGAAGGAGAAGAAGTCATGAACGGCACGAGCGAGCTTGGATCGACGCCGACCGCAACGGGCTCGGTCCCGGCGGGATCACCCGAGACGATCATGCAGCTCGCGATGGGCGGCATGGTGGCGCAGGCACTCGCCCAGATCGCGCGCTACGGCATCGCGGATCATCTGGCGAAGGGACCGCACACCGCGAACGATCTCGCGGCTCTCGCCGGCGTCAACGCGGACTCGCTCCTTCGCGTGCTGCGCTGCCTCGAGCCCTTCGGCATCGTCGAGCAGATCGAGCCTGGGACCTTCGCGCTTCGTCCCAACGGCGAGTGGCTGCGCTCGGATGTCGGCGGCACCCTCGCTCCCTTCGTCCGCATGATGACCGACGATTGGCAGTGGCGGAGCTTCGGCCGGCTCGACTACTCGGTCGCCTCGGGCGAGAGCTCCTTCGAGCGCCTCTTCGGCATGCCGGCCTTCGACTATCTCTGGATCCATCCGGGCGAGGCGGCGAGCTTCGATCGCGCGATGGTCGCGAGCGCGCGGCACCATCATCGCGGCGCGCTTCGCACCTATGGACTCTCCTCGTTTCGGAGCTTGGTCGACATCGGCGGCGGCAAGGGTGAGCGGCTCGCCGCCCTGCTCGAGGACAATCCGGAGCTCAAGGGTGTGGTCTTCGATCAGCCGCGCGTGATCGCGGAAGTGGCGGCGAGCTTCGAGGCGCCGGAGCTCGCGGGACGCTGGAGCGCGGTGGGCGGCGAGCTCTTCGAAGCACTGCCGGCCGGTCATGACGCCTATCTCCTCGCGCGCGTGATCCACGTCTGGAGCGAAGATCGCGCGCTTCGCCTGCTCGAGAACGTGCGGCGCGCGATGCCGGAGAACGGCAAGCTCCTCCTGCTCGAGACGATCGTGCCCGATGACGGCGCGGCGCATTGGTCGAAGGTGCTCGACCTCGTGATGCTCACGGTCTGCGGCAGTCGCGAGCGCAGTGCGGCGCAGTACACCGAGCTCCTCGCGCGCGCGGGCCTGAGTGTCACCCGCATCCTCCCGACCGAAACGATGGTCAGCGTGATCGAGGCGGTTCGAGCCGACGCCTGAGCCAAGGCGGGCCTCCGCCGACCCTTCCTTCCAACCCGGACTCGCGCGGGGCGCGAGATCTCGCCGGTAGGGCTGGGATTTGCGCGTCGTAACAGTGCGAGGCGCAAACACCCCGACCCTTCCCCCCGGCGCCTGCCGGCGAGGTCCCGCGCCTGCGTCGTTACGATGCG
>CAZZAH010000109.1:2601-4076 GCA_964652115.1 uncultured bacterium
CTGGTCGTGGTGCTGGGTCACGAGAAGTGCGGCGCGGTCAAGGCGGCGCTCGATGGCGGTCACGCTCCCGGTCGCATCGAGGATCTGGTCGAGGCAATTGCGCCTGCGGTCGAGCGATCGCGCGGCAAAGCGGGCGATGCGCTCGACAACGCGGTCCGCGCCAACGTGCGCATGGTGGTCGATCGGTTTGTCTTCGCGGAGCCGATCCTGGCGGAGCACGTGAACGACCACTCGATCAAGGTCGTCGGCGCGCGCTATGACCTGGACGGCGGCACGGTCGAGATCCTGCGCTGACCAGCGGTCGGGTGGCTGGGTCCGGCCGGCTTCTCCCTTGATTCCGACCTGGCCCGACTCTACGATCCAACTAGTCACAAGAAGTGACCAGGTTTCCTCCCGGAGGTGCGAAGTGACCAGGATCGGCGCAGCCAAATTCAAGGAGCAGTGCCTCTCGCTGTTGGAGCGGCTGACTCCCGAGGGGCTCGTCATTACGAAACGGGGAAAGCCGGTGGCGAGGTTGATCCCTTATCCGCAGAAGCCGTCCGCTTTGATCGGGAGTCTGCGGGATCGCATCCGGATTCATGGCGACATCTTGACGACCGGGGCTTCCTGGAACGCGGATGATCAATCTTGACACCCACATCCTGATCTACGCCCTGCAGGGGGATCTGCGTCCGGCGGAGCGCGCTCAGCTCTCACGTCAACCTTGGGGAATTTCAGCGATCGTGCTCTGGGAGATGGCCAAGCTGGCCCAGCTTGGAAGGATCGACCTCGACCTTGAGGACCCCGAGGTGGAAGCCGCGTTGTCGGGAGTCCACGTCTGGCCGATTGACCTGGCCGTGGCACGGATCTCGACCCGATTGGACTTCCGTGGCGATCCTGCCGACGAGCTCATCGCGGCGACGAGCGTGCTGCACGCTGTCCCACTCCTCACTCGTGACCGGGTGATTCGGCGTTCGAAGATCGTGCCGTTGGCTCGCTGAGCCTAAGCGTGCCCGCTCGCTATGGCTCTCGGCACATTGCGTGACCGAAGTTGCCTAGTTCTCTCCGAGCTCGCGTTGCCAGAGAAGCTCGACCATCCGCAGCACGCCCGCCACGAGATGCCGGCGATAGGTGCTGAACGGCAGCCCGAGTCGATCGGCCACCAGCTCCTGCGTATCGAGCGGCGCGAGATAGGTGTAGTTGACCGGCCGCAGCAGCTTGAGATCCTTGGGCGACGCCTTCATCACCTGCACGATCTCCTTGATGATCTCGCGCAGAGCCGTCACGCGATCGGTGCGCGACGCGTTCGCGCCCGCCTTTTCCATCACCAGTCGCGTGCGAAGAAGCAGGCTCTGCTTGAGCGCGTCGGGCCGCGTGTACGACTTGAGCGCTTCCTTCACCGCCGCCTCGAATTCCTCGCGGGAGAGCACGAGCAGCGTCTCCGCCTGCTGGGTCACGCTCGGATCGGACGGCATGCCGAGCTCCCGTTCACCGAG
>CAZZAH010000109.1:4176-10970 GCA_964652115.1 uncultured bacterium
GCGCGGCGATGGAGCTCGGCATAGCGATCGAGGTTTCGCCAACGAAGGTCGGTTGTGATCGCCTCGCGCGCGAGCTCGTGCGGGAAGATCCCCTCGCGCGTCGACGCGATGAAGGAGAGCTCGCGCAGCCACTCGAAGATCTCGTGCGCGTCGGGGATCGCGAGGAGCTCGGCCAGGAGCGGCTCGGTGAGGAGGCGGACGAGCGCACAGGCCTCGAGCGCCGCGCGATGTCCGGGCCCCGGCACGTTCTTGACGAAGCGCTCGAGCAGCGACTTGATCAGGTCGGGCGCTTCCTCCGGCTGAAAGACCCCTTCGGCGCGGTTGGTCCACGAATCGGCCACCAGCGAGAGCGCGAGCGGGTGACCGTGCGTGAAGTGGATCACCGCGTCGCGCTGCTCGGTCGGAAACTCGCGGCGCGTGAGATAGGCGAGACTCTCCTCCGGGCTCAGATTGCGAAGCGCGACCGCGCGAAGAAGCGTCTGCCATCCCGGATCGGAACGCCACGGAGGCTGCGGCGCGAGCCGGCTCGCCATCACCACCAGCGCGTCGGCCGGAAGCTTCGGCAAGAACCACTCGCGCAACCATGCGTCGAGCGGAAGCAGTGCCTCGCAGGTGTCGAGGATGAGCACGTTCGGCCGCTGCCGCGCGGCAAAGCTCGCGAAGAGATTCGCGTCGGGCACGAGCTCGAGCTGCGCGCCGAGCGCGAGCAGGAACGCCTCGGGATTCGGCTCGATGTTCTGCGTGTCGAGATAGACCGCGGGTGAACCAGCCTCCTCCGCCAGCCGCGCGTATTCGCGAAGGAGCGTGCTCTTGCCGATGCCGCCCGGGCCGTGCACGTGGATGACCGCGAAGGGGAGATCGTCCGCGGAAAGCGCGGAGCGGAAGAGGCCGAGCTCCTCCGTCCGACCGACGAAGCGGCCGGCACGCGCACGACTCAGGCGGTCGGCCAAACTGCTCACGCGAACCTCGCGCACGGGTGGATGGAAGGAACGTTCATCCAAGGGAACGGACGCGAGGGAGGATAGCGAGCGGATGGGCGAGCGGGCAATGCGGGAAAGGAAGAGGCAGGACCCAGCGAGCTGCTCCCCAGGTCGCAGCGTCGCTGGGCCTGCCCGGCTTCCTTTGAAATTAGCGGCGGACGACGACCTTCTGCGTCGCGTGGCTCGGGCCCTTGTTCAGTCGGGCGAAGTAGACGCCGCTCGGGACAAGCGCGCCTCGCGTGTCACGTCCATCCCAGTGAGCGGCCTGTGGACCGGCTTCGAGCGTTCGATCGAGAAGCTCGCGCACCATGCGTCCCTGCGCGTCGTAGATGGCGAGATTCGCGGAGCCCGAGGTCGCGAGGATGAACCGCACGGTCATCGACTCGCGCATCGGATTCGGCGCGGGAGGCGCGAGGTCCAACGATGCGGCGGCGAGCATCGGCGCGACATCGGCCGTGATCGGCAGCATGCGCACGTCCGCCTCGGCCGGCGAGTTGCCTTGCGGCGAGAGCCAAGGGTTGTGCGGGAAGTAGGGGTTTACCGTCTCCACCCGCAGGCGCCAGTGGAACGACTGCCCGGCGAAGAAGCCGGAGAAGGTCTTGCCGAGCAGCACGGCCGAGCCTTCGCCCGCGACCGGAGCGCCCGTGTCGGTGAACACCGGATCGCTGTGCGTCGGAAAGCCGAACGCCTGGCCGGTCGAACGACGATCGAGCTGATGCCGCGCGCGCGTTCGCCCGCATGCGCTCCGCAGCAGCACCTCGACGCGGACCAACTCGTTCGACTGCGGATTTCGCGCGCCGGTCGCGAGGTGAACGCTCGCGGTGTTCGCGGTCTGGAATAGATCGCGATCGACCGACACACCCTCGTTGCCGAGGTAGGCGGCCGCGAAGCCGGTCTGGTTGAACTCGCTGACTTCGCCCCATGGTGCGCCGACGATCACGTCGGAGTACCCGTCGGCGTTCACGTCGCCGGCGCCCGCCACATCGACGCCATAGCCATCCTCGGTCGATCCGCCGGGTGAGTTGTTCCACGCGGCGCTTGCTCCGAGGCCGTTCGCGCTCCCGAGGTGGAGGTGCGCGTTCCCCCCAAGGCCTGTCGTGAAATTCGGCGCTCCGATGATCAGGTCCGAGTAGCCGTCGCCATTGACGTCTCCCGCCGAGGCGACACCGCGCCCGAATGAGAGCTCGGAAGTGGTGCCGGTCAACGTAAGCGCCGGCGTCAGCTCAAGGCCCTCCGCGTTTCCGTGGAAGATCTCGACCTGCCCGTTGACGTGTCCGTCGTTCGACCTGACGGCCGCGATGGCGACGTCGGCGAAGCCATCGCCGTTCACGTCGCCGCAGGTCGCGAGGCGGAAGCCGTAGTCCTGTGTGCTGGTACCCGAGCGCGTCCAGACCGGCGTTGATCCGGGTCCGCAGGGCGAGCCGAGGTAGAGCTCGACCACACCGCGTAGCGGCAGCGCGTCGAGGAAGCCTCGCGTGACCAGCAGATCGTCGTAGCCGTCGCCATTCACATCGCCCGCGTTTGCCGCCGCGTGCCCAACGATGCCGTTGGCGACCTTGCCGCGCAGCTCCCAATCGGCGAAGGAGTCGGGACCGGATGGGCCACCATTGAAGACGCGCACACGTCCGACATCGAGCAGATCGAAGTCGTCGTAGCCTTGACCGGCGATGACGATGTCGGAGAAGCCGTCGCCGTCGAAGTCGCCGCTCGAGAGATCGCAGCCGAGCAGCTCAGTCGGTTCACCGACGATGACACCTGCGAGAAGTGGCGTCCCGGCCGCGCCGCGGATCAGCTGTACCTTGCCGCCGCCGTCGCTGTAATCGCCGATCAAGAGGTCGTCGAAGCCGTCGGCATTCCAGTCGCCGGCACGCGAGAGGTTCGTGCCGAAGCCGCTACCGCTCTCTCCGCTGGTGGGCGAGTTGATCGTGATCGCAGGCGCGGCGCTGAGCCCGATTTCGGAGCCACGATAGATGGAGACCAGCCCATCGCGACGATTGGATACCGGAGCGTCCGGCGCCGAAACCGCCACGTCGTCGAATCCATCGGCGTTGATGTCGCCGATCATCGTGACCGCGTCGCCGAAGCGATCGCCATCGTGCGCGCCGAAGGGTGCCCACTGAGGATTGGTCTGTGGCGGCGCGGCCGCGCCCCGATAGAGGAAGACCGCGCCGCCGTCGGCGAAGGCCGCGTCGAAGGTGGTCGCGCCGACGACGAGATCGGAGAAGCCGTCGCTGTCGATGTCGCCGGCAGTGACCGCGCAGTCACCGAAGGCCGAGGCGTCCTGCGTGCCGTTCAGAAGAAACGCTGCCGAGGACGGCGTCGAGCCGGAGGAGCCGAGGAAGAGCAGCACGCGCCCGCGAGCGGTGCCGCCCGCGTTGATGCCGGGGCCTCCGACGACGAAGTCGGCGTAGCCATCGCCGTTCATGTCGCCCGCGGTACCGACCGATGCGCCGAGCCCGGCCGCGTCCTGATTCACCTCGTACGTGCGCGCCGGTGTGGTGGAGATGGTGCCGGGCCCGCCGAGGAAGAGATAGGCGCGCCCTTCGTTCGTGTTGCCGTTGTCATAGCCACGCGCGCCGACGAGAAAGTCGGCGTAGCCATCGCCGTTCACGTCGCCAGCGTTGCCGATCGCGTTGCCGAAGCCGGAGCTCGCCTGATTACCCTCGACCTGCCAGGCCGGCGTGGTCGAAGGGCCGCTGGCCGAGCCTAAGTAGAGGAAGACCTTCCCTTCGTTGCTCTCGCCGTTGGAGAAGCGAGCCGCGGACACGAGCACGTCATCGAAGCCGTCGCCATTGACGTCGCCCGCGCCCGACACGCGAGTGCCGAAGCGGATGCCGGTGGCGTTGGGCTCGATCGCCCACGACGGAGAGGTGTTCACACCGCCCGCGGCGCCGAGGTAGATCAACGCGCGACCTTCGTTCGTTTGCCCGTTCGAGTAGAGCGACGCGCCGATGAGGAGGTCCTGGAAGCCGTCGCCGTTGACGTCGCCCGCGGCCGAGATCGATCCGCCGAAGCCGCTGTCGTTGTCACCGAGCAGCGTGCGGTTCGCGCCGCCCGAAGGAGGACCGCTCGCGCTCCCCTTGTAGACGAAGACGGCGCCGATGTCGGAGGCGCCATAGCTCGGCGCGCCGACCGCGATGTCGTCGAAGCCGTCGCCGGTGGCGTCGCCCAAACACGCGACCGAGTTGCCCATCAACGCGCCCGCCTCGTCCGACTCGTAGGTCCGGAAGGGGACGGAAGAGACTCCGGCGGCGGACCCGAGGTAGACGCGCACCTGGCCTTCGGTCGAATGGCCATTGTCGTAGAAGGGCGCGCCCACGATGAGGTCGGAGAACCCGTCGCCGTTGATGTCTCCGGCGGTGACCGCGCTCACGCCGAAGAGCGACGACGCTTGGTCGCCCTCGATCTGCCAGGTCGGATTGGTCGAGATGAGCGGCGCCGCGAACGCGCTCGCCGTCGAGAAGAGGGCCACGAAGAAGAGCGCCACCGAACGCGCGGCAAGAGTTGCCGGGTCGAATGCCGCTGCCCGTTCGCGCATCCCGCGCGTTCGCGCGTTCGGCGCGGGGACAGAAAGGTGGTTCATCGATCCTCCCTAGGGTGAGGTGGGTGCTTGGATGCTGGGTCGAGTGGGTACAACTCAAGGAGCGGGCCGTCGTCGCTCGCGTGACAGGGCAACGAGATAGCGCGGCGGCGACGCGGAAACCTGGTGTGCGCACGCTCGTGCGAGGCGAGCGCACATCCGAAGCGGGACGCGCAGGTCGACGCGGAACGAAGTGAATCGAAGCTCGCGGTGAACATCCGCGCGAAGCGGTCGATCTATCGAACGAGGCGGTTCCGCGGCCTCGGCAGAGACGGGAATTGGCCCCCTTCTTCTTCAGGAGCGCTGGTCCTTCAGGAGTGCTGTCCCCCGCCCGAAAACTGAGCAGGTAACCAATGAGCGCACTCGATCGCCTCGAACAGATCCTCGATGGAGACCTCGCCGGCCTCAGAGCTCGGACCGCGTCCGGCACTGATGCCGCGGCGACCCTGGCCGCCGCCGCGGGGGTCTCGCTCGACGGCGTGTCCGATGACGGGATCGCCGAGCTGCTCGATCGCTTCTGTCGTCACGGGCATCGGCTCCGCGCACTCGCGCTGCTGAAGGTGCTGGCGGTGCCCGACGCCGGAGGCACGCGGCTTCGTCCGCTCCTCAATCAGCTGATCGAGAACGATCCTTCGAGCACGGCGCAGCCTGAGTTCGCCGATCCTGAGCTGGCGGAGTTCCTCGGCACCGAGAAGCCCGAGGCCGCATGGTCCGCGATGATGAGCGATCGGCTCGAGCTCGTGACGGCCGAGTTTCCCGATGATCGCTTCGGCGCGGATGCCTATGTGATTTGCCGCGACACGCGCTCCGAGCCGCCGATCGCGCCCTTCGGCACCGCGCTCATCTGGCGCATTCAGCATTTGACGAGCGATTCATCGCGCGGCAAGCGGAAGGCGATGCGGCGGCGCGTGTCCTTTCAGGTCGGCGTGACGCTCTTGGGCGGCAAGTCACCGGAGAATCGCAATCATCCGAAGCTTGATGCCTGGGTCGTCGATCTGTCGGCGCTCGGCATGGGGATCGACCTGTCGGATCCTTACGGACAGCTTGGCCCGCACACGAAGAAGGGCGCTCGGCTGAGGCTCAGCCTGGCATTGCCCGAGGAGCGCGAGAGCCACACCTGCTTGGCGGAGATCGCCTGGACCAAGGCGGAAAAGAGCGCGGAGGGGAAGGAGATCCGACTCGGTCTGCGCTACGTCACGCCTTCGCCCGAGTTTTTACAGGCCGTGCGCCAGGTGCTCAACCAGTCGCGAGGAGATCGGCAACTGCTATGGACGCTGTGGGACGCACAACTGCTCAAGGGATGAGCGACGACCTTCCCGTTAGCTTTTGGGCTATCGGCGGCGGCAAGGGCGGAGTGGGGAAGAGCGTGACCGCGGTCGCGCTCGCCTACTGGCTCGGTCGTTTGAACAAGAGGGTCATCCTGGTCGATGCCGATCTGGGCGGCGCGAATCTCCACACCATGCTCGGCATTCGCATTCCGCAGACCTCGCTCGATGATTTCGTGCTGAAGCGGGCGCAGACGCTCGAGGATGTGCTGATCGACACCTCGCTGCCCAACGTCCGCCTGCTCGCGGGCGGCAGCGAGATCCCTTCGCTCGCGAATCCGAACTACGCGCAGAAGACGCGCATCCTTCGCGCCCTGAACAAGCTCAACGCCGACTACATTCTCGTGGACATCGGCGCCGGCTCCGCTTTCACACAGCTCGACTTCTTCCTGGCCGCGCCGCATCGACTGGTCGTGATGTCGCCGCAGCCGACCTCGATCGAGAACGCCTACGGCTTCATCAAGGCCGCGGTTTATCGCCACCTCGCCTCGTTGCTCAAGAGCACCGCGCTCAAGGGTTGGCTCGAGGGGACCGGCGTCGATGGCCGCACCATTCCTCAGTCGTGCGAGGAGATCTTGAACGAGGTGGAAGCGCAAGCGCCCGAGCAACTGACCGCGGTGCGCGACGCGCTGGCCGCCTTCCACGTCCGCCTCGTCGTCAACATGGCGCGGACCGCGCGGGACGAGAAGGCGGGCGAGGTCATCCGCAAGGTGTGCGAGCGCTTCCTCGACGTGCAGGTCGATTGCCTCGGCGCGATTCCGCTTCATCCCGCGATGGAGCGTTGGGCCGCCACCATGGGTAAGGAATCACCGGGCAAGGAGTGGAGCGAAGAGGTGCTTCGCTCGACCTACCAGATCGCGTACCAGATCCTGACGCGGCCCGACGCGGTGCAACGCCGCGCGGCGTAGC
>CAZZAH010000110.1:0-4011 GCA_964652115.1 uncultured bacterium
GCTCGGGCGACCTTGCCCGAGCTCTTCGGGGCTCTTGCCCGAGAGCACGATCTCGGTGAAGGGAACGATCAACGCAATGCTCGCGCTCGAGAAGGCGGCCAGGCCCGCCATGAAGACGATGGCGGCGGCAAGCTGACCCGAGTGAGGCTTCAGGAATCGAAGCAACCGACCGTAGAGGTGGATCCAACCCGGAACTCTCGGTCCACGCATCAGCGCCGCGGCTCCCTCACGCTCTCCGCCGCGGGAGCGCCGTTCGTGCTCGACATGCCTTGCTTGCTCTCCCTCGCTGCCCTCGAGGACGCGACCGGCGGCGCCGCCGAGAGCGCGACCATCGTCGCGGCGACCACCGCGTCCGCGGCCGCGTCGCCCGTTTCCGGCACCCCCGCTCGTGAGTCCGCCTCGGGCGGCTCGACCATCCAGAGCCGGCTTCGCGTCATGCCTCGCTGAGGAAGAGACCACATCGCCGCCGTCACGCGATAGGGGTTGGCGAGGAGCACGGTCTGATGCGGCGCGCCCAGCGGCGCGTACTGCGCGGGATTCGAGCGGAAGAAGAGCGCGATGGTCGGCGTCCCGACCGACAGCGCGAGGTGCATCACGCCCGAGTCGCAGCCTAAGAACGCGCTCGCGGCGCGAAGCAGGAAGGCGAGGTCGCGCACGCCGCAAGCCGGAGCCAAGAGCACGCGGCCGCCCAGCTCGCGTGCGATCGGCGCCAGTCTCTCCCGCTCCTCCGGTCCAGCCATCAGCACGATCTTGTGGTCGACCGCCGCGGAGAGCCTCGGCAGCGCGCGCGTCCAACCGGAGAGCGGCCAAGCCTTCGCGTCGCGTCCGCCGAGATGGACCAGAACGAAGTGCCCACCCACGCCGCTCGCCGCGCGGGGTACGAGCCCTTCGCGGTGAAACCAAGCGCTGAGCTCGGGGCCTGGCTCGCCGGCCAACGGACAGGCGAGGGGCGCCGCCGCCGCATCGACACCGATCGCATGCAGCAGGTGCAGCGGCGCGAGCGAGAAGTGGAGCGTCTCCTCCGGCACCGCGACCGATCGGGTGAGCGTCGATTGATTTCGCGGCTCGTAAAAGCCGATCCGCTCCGGAGCGCCGCTCGCGAGGGCAAGGAGGCAGCTGTAATAGGAGTGCGTGTTGTGGTTCGACATCTCGAACGCTAGGTCCCAACCTCGTCGTCGAAGCATTCCGATCCAAGCGAAGAAGAGGTGCGGCGCGCGCGCGTGAAGCCGCTTGTCCTGAACGATCACCTCGTCGATCCAGGGCCAGTCGCGCAGGATCGGCGCGTATTCCTCCCCGGCCAAGAGCGCGATGTGCGCCCGTGGACGCGCCTCACGCAGGCGCGTCAGAAAGGGCGTGAGCAGCAGGAGATTCCCCAGGCGATTGTCCGGCCGGATGACGAGGATGCGTTCGTCCTCGTTCGAGGTGCGCGCGCGCGACCTTCCGAGCAGCCGCGCGAAGAGGGGAAGGCTCGCCGCCTTGAGCCCCTTCGAGATCTCGCGGAATGGATTCCTCCGACCGACGACCGCCGCTTCGTGAAGCCCGAGCGCGACCACGAACCACCAGACCTGCGCCACCTCTTCATCGGTCGAGTAGCACTGGCCGAGCCCGGCGGCGAGCAGCGCCGCGACCGCGGTGATCGCGCCCAGCCCGATGCCGAGGCCCTTCGCGCGACTCGACTCGCGGAAGAACGCGAACCAGATCGAAAGCCACGCCATCGCGCCCAGGATGCCGGTCTCGACCGCGTGGTTCAGGAGATCGTGATGCGGGTGCACGGTCGACATGTAGGTCCCGGGCACCTTGTAGATCGGAAACTGCGTCTTGAAGCTGCCGAGCCCCGCACCGGTGAAGGGATGATCGGCGAGGATCCGGAGCGCGGTTTGCCAGAGCCGCCAACGCGGATCGTCGCTGCTCTGGAAGATCGAGGTCAGACGCCGCGCCATCGCGGGCTCGATCAAGGCGGCGCCGATGCCGA
This sequence comes from uncultured bacterium, assembly GCA_964652115.1. Lineage (GTDB taxonomy): Bacteria > Eisenbacteria > RBG-16-71-46 > CAIMUX01 > CAIMUX01 > JADJQY01. The sequence goes on from CAZZAH010000110.1 coordinate 1,973, forward strand.
TCACGGCGAGCCCTCCGAGCGCGAGCACCGCCGCGCGTCGACCCAGCAGGAGTCCGAAGAGCGCGAGCCCCGCCGCCGCGCCGATCCATGCCGTCCGCGTGAAGCTGAAGAGAAGTCCCAACCCGAGCGCGCCCGCCGCGAAGAGCAGCGCGCTCTTCCATCGGCGTGGGAGCGAGCGTTCGAAGGCCGCGCCGAGCGCGAGGAAGAAGATCGGGAGCAGGACCCCGGCATAGGTCAGGTGGCTGTTCAGATTGCCGACCGAGACGAACCCGCCGCCGCCATAGTTCTCGAGCGTCCGGTGGTGGAGCCAATCGAGCCCGACGAAGTGCTGCACCACTCCATAGAGCCCGGCGAGCCCTCCGCTCACGATCAGGCCCCAGACGGCGCGGCGCCGTGTCCGCGCATCGGCCAGCACCTGCCAGAAGACGAAGACGAAGAGGATGACCCACGATCCGCGAAAGCAACGCAGCGAACGCGCCGGGTGCACGCCGAAGGGAATCGAAATCGCCTGAGCGAGTAGGAACGCGAGCACCGCCCAAGCGGTCCAGGGGAGAGCGAGGGGCCTGCGTCCCATCGCCAGCGGCCGCAACACCAGGAGCAGCGCCATCACGACGACCGCCCCCTCCGAGACCGCGATCGACCACGGAGCCGCCAACGCGAAGACGAGGGCGAGCGCCGCCAGCGTCCGGTCGATCCAACCTTTGGGCTGCTCCGCGGGCAGCGCGTCGTTCAAACGACTCCTCCCTCCGCGAGTCCTAAGGCCCGCGGACCGACCCCAAGTTGACACTTCGCGGAATCGGTTGCTAGCCTGCGCGACGAAGCATAGGCGTGGAGCCCCGCCGCAAAGAGAGGAATCGATGCTCTCGAAAGAACTGCTGGAGATCCTCGTCTGCCCGAAGTGCAAGGGTGACCTGGAGTACGACGCCAGCAATCAGAAGCTCATCTGCCATGTCTGTCGTCTCCGCTACGCGATTGAAGACGATATCCCCATCATGCTGATCGACGAGGCCGAGAAGATGGATGACCAACGGGGCGCCCGCTGACTCTCCTTCTCGCCTCTACTTTCAGAAGCTCGAGGAGGACACGATGAGTTCCCTGTCGCTCGGTCGCCGAGGCGCGGTGCTTTCCCTTGCCCTGATGCTCGCTTCGCTCACCGGGGCGGCGACCATCGCTCATCCCGCGAACCTGTTCGATTCGAGCGCGCGGATCGGGCTCGAGGCTGATGAAGCGGCGCTCGGCTCGTCGCTCACCCGGGTTTCCAGCCTGAGCGGAGCCTATCTCGCCTGCGAGTTCCGGAGCAGTGCATCGCTTGCGCTGCGCGGAGAGGCCGGGGCGCGAACTTTGCGCACGCAGGTGGGGGACAATCGATCGCTCCTCGTGCTCGATCCGGAGCATGGCGAGGTGTCGATCGCGCCGCATCTCGCGGCGCCGCTCGTTTCCGGCTGGGTCGCGCTGGCGCCGGGGACCTCGCTCCGCGCGCACACCTCGATCCTGGAGAGCCAGGCCCTTCCCTGGCCGGCCGAGCTGACCCGGGAAGAACGCGAAGCGATCCTGGCCGGGCTGCCGGAAGAGGGGACGAGCCTCTCCGAGCCGAGCTGGTTTCACAATGCCTATGGCGCGAAGCTGACCTTCCTTCCGCTCGTGAAAGATGGCGCGGGAGGCCTGCGCTATGTGCGTCACGCGCGCATCGTGGTCGACCTCGCGGGGCAGCCGCTTCGCTCCGACTTCCGCTCCGCCGCCGGCCGTGACGGATTCGAATCGCTCTACCGCCGCATGTTCCTGAACTACGACGAAGGGCGCGCGTGGCGTCGGACGCCGGCCGACCTCGCGAGCAGCTCGCGGCGCGGTGCGACCGACTCCTTCGGCTCGAGCCCCAATCCGTGGATCCGGATCGAGGTCGACAAGGAAGACGTCTACGCGGTGACCGGCCAATCGCTCGAGGATCTCGGCATCGATCTCGGCTCGGTCGACGTGAGCACGCTTCGGCTCTTCACCGGCACGGGCGTGGCGATCCCCGAGTGGGTCGACTACACGACCCT
>CAZZAH010000110.1:4111-10962 GCA_964652115.1 uncultured bacterium
GGCTCTTCACCGGCACGGGCGTGGCGATCCCCGAGTGGGTCGACTACACGACCCTTCCGAGCTGGCTCGACGAGATCCCGATCGAGGTCGAAGCGGGCGAGGGCCTTTCGCTCGATCCCGGCGACCGCATCCTCTTCTACGGCGTCGGACCCGATGCTTGGTTTTCACAGTACGGGCGGTCCGACACGGACATCGAGCGTCATGTCCGCGACCAGTACTCCAACACCAACACCTATTGGCTGACCTGGGGCGGCAGCTTCGTCGGCGGCGCGCCGAAGCGCATCGCGGAGGTTGACGGACGCGGCGCCGAGGCGCCCTTCGCCACCACCGCCCTCGATCGATTGCACATGGAAGAGGATGGGGTGAACGAGGTGTTCGACTCGCGGCCGCGCGAGTATCCGGGCCACGGCGTACCCCCCTACGCGAACTGGGAGCGCTTCTGGTGGATCGGCTTCCGCGGGGAGCCCAACAACAACAGCTTCACGATTCACAGCACGATTCCGGATCCGGTGATCGATCAGCCCGCGAACGTGCGCCTCCGCCTCTGGGGTCGGAACGACACCGCCAGCCACGCGCAGCCGCCGATCCCCGATCACCACATGCAGGTGTCGCTCAACGGGAACGCGGTGGGTGAGCGCATCTGGAACGGGATCTTCCATCAGGACCTGGAGGCGAGCGGCGCGTGGTTAACCGAAGGGCAGCAGAGCTTCACCTTCTTCCAGCCGCTTTACGTCGACTCCACCGTCACCGCGCGCGTCGATCGCCAGCTTCTGGCGTGGATCGAGCTCGAGTACACGCGCCGTCTGACCGCGCACGACGACACGCTGTCGGTGTTCACCGGCGGTTGGAGCGGCGCGCTCTCCCTCGAGGCGAATGGTTTCTCGCGCGATGACGTGCGCGTCCTCGACGTCTCGCAGGCTCGTTCCCCCCACTGGATTCTCGCCGATAACGAGAGCGTCGGTGCGGCGCGACGACTGCGCTTCACCTACGACGCGACCAGCCAGACGGAGCATCCAGGGCGTTTGCTCTTCCGTCCGATGGGACGCCTGGCCGCCCCGACGCGGATGGTGGTCGATACCAAGCCCGACGGCGGCTACCTTCGCGACCGAACGGCGCCCGCTCAGATGATCATCATCGCGTACCACGATTTTCTCGCTCAGGCGGAGGATCTCGCCGCCTTTCGCGCGGAGCGCTTCCCGGATCGCGCGCACGGCGACGTCGCGGTGGTCGATGTCCAGGACATCTACGACGAGTTCTCCGCCGGCCGTCTCGACCCTTCGGCCATTCGCGCCTTCCTTCAGTTCGCGCGCGACTGGTGGACCGGTGGGGATCCCGAAGACGGGCCGGCCTACGTTCTGCTTTTGGGCGACGCGCACTTCGACTACCGAAATCTGCTTCATCAAGGCGCGGTCAACTACGTCCCGACCTTTGAGGGGAATTACGATCCGGCGTATCTGAACCAGGTCTACGCGCCGCAGTTTGGGTCGGACGACTACATGGCCTACCTGGACGGCGCGAGCGATCCGGCGCTCGATGTCTTCATGGCGAGGGTCCCGGTCGAAACCGTGGCGCAAGCCCAGATCGTGATCGACAAGATCGAACGCTACGAGACCGACTCGCCGCTCACGCCGTGGAAGACGCGCGTGACGCTGGTGGCGGACGATCGCTGCCAAGGCGTGGACAATGATCCCCTCTACTTCACGCACACCGATCAGACCGAGACGCTCTCCAGCAACGTCCTCCCGCGCTCGCTGATGAGGGACAAGCTCTACATGCTCGAGTACGGCGACGAGTGCCAGTACACGAACAAGCCGGCCGCGACCGACGCGCTGACCACCTCGATCAACGACGGGACGCTGGTGGTGAACTACACCGGCCACGGCAGCGAGGGGCAGCTGGCGGACGAGCGCGTGCTCGATCTCTCGAGCGTGGGCGGCCTCACGAATCGGGATCATCTCTTCTTCTTCGTCACCGCTTCCTGCTCGGTGGGGAAGTACGACCAGACATCGATCGGTCTGGCGGAGTCGCTGCTGCGTGATGAGGCGGGCGGAGCGTTCGGAGTCTTCTCCGCCGCGGCGGTGGCGACCTCGACCGGTAACGGCAACCTGAACCGAAACTTCTTCCTCGTCATGTTCCCGAGGGGTTCGCACGCACCGGCCCGTCCGATCGGAGAGGCCGCGGCCGTGGGCAAGCTCCGCCTCAGCCGTCCCGGCGACGTGAATTCCCGGCGGTTCATTCTGATGGGCGACCCCTCGCAGACTTTCCAGACGCCCGGCTACAGGGTCTCGACGGCTCTTCGCGCCGGCGAAGCGGCACTCGGGGACACCCTGCCGCGCGGCGCTCTGGTCACGCTCGACGGAGAGGTGCGCGACGTTGCCGGATCGCTGGTGTCGGGCTTCACCGGCACCGCCGACGTCCGCGTCTTCGACTCCTCCGCGCTGCGTCACTTCGAGAAGGCGGTCGGCCAAGGCATCGAGTCGACCGACTACGCCATGCAGGGGGCGCCGATCTATCGCGGTGAAGCAGCAGTTCAGAATGGCCGCTTCACGCTCGAGTTCCACACGCCCTCCGCGCTTCGAATCGGACCGCGTGGATCGGCCGCCATCTTCGCCTACGCGGAGAACGGAGTCGACGACGCCTGCGCCTCCAACGACTCGTTGCTGGTGCCGGAGCGTCCCGCCGAGCCGAGCACGGACCTTCTGCCGCCCGAGATCACGCTCGCGCTCCAAGGGGACGTCGCCGCGCTGCCGGCGGGAGCGACCTACACCGCAACCCTCTTCGATCCGAGCGGCATCAACATCACGGGGCTGGTCGGCTCGCGTTCCGTCGTGCAGCGAATCGAGTCGAACGGCGAGCTCGTCTCCGCGACCGAGGTGGCGAAGCAGGTTTCCTTCGGCGATGACTTCCGGCATGCGACCCTGACCGGCTCGATCCCGGCCGATCTTCCGAGCGGCCGATCCTATGAGCTCGTGCTGGAAGCGAGCGACAGCTTTAACAATCGCGCGTCCGCTCGCACGTCGTTCGTACTCGGCGCGGGAGGAGAGGGCGGGTTCGAGCTGGCGCAGATCTTCAACTTTCCGAACCCGACCGAGGGGGAGACGCGCTTCTTCGGCAGCCTGACCGCGGGTGCGGAGGTGGAGGTCAAGATCTTCACCACCGCCGGTCGCGAGATCGCGCGGCTTGGACCGGAGCGCATCAACGCGACCGAGCTCACGCGCGAAGGCATCTACTGGGACGGACGTGACGCGGACGGCGATCAGCCGGGGAACGGCGTCTACTTCTACAAGATGATCGCGCGGCCGCTCGACGGCGGTAAGGCGCGGGAGAGCGTCGGCCGATTGGTCATTTCGCGATGAGCCGTTCGTTCCGCTGGCCCGATAGCGCGGCGCTCCGCATGGATTGGATCGGCGCCGCGCTCGTCTTCGTCGTCACGCAGATCGTCTACCTGAGCACCATGACGATCAGCTGCCCCTTCTGGGACAGCGGCGAGTTCATCGCGACCTCGTACATTCTGGGGATCCCGCATCCGCCGGGGACGCCGCTCTACGTGCTGATCGGGCGCGTCTTCACGCTGCTGCCGCTCTTCCCGGACATCGCGACGCGGGTCAATTGGCTCTCCGCCTTGGCCTCGAGCTTGGGTAGCGTCTTCGCGTTCCTGGTCACTTCGGAGCTCTATCGCGCGTGGCGGCGGACGACGGTGCGGCTGAGCGAAGCGCCGCTCGTCGGCGCGCAGTCGAGCGATGCGGCGCCCGCTTCGCGGACGATCGACGCACCGGTTTGGATCGGCTTCTTCGCCGGCTTGGTCGCGGCCCTCTTCACCGCCTTCTCGCGCACCTACTGGGACAACGCAATCGAGGCGGAGGTCTACGGCCTCTCGTCCTTCCTCATGATGCTCGCGACCTGGATGGTGTTGCGTTGGGCGAGGACCGAGGGCGCGCACGGCGTGCGAAACGGTTGGTTCCTGCTGCTCTACTACCTGATCTGTCTCTCGATGGGGATCCATCTCGGCACCTTCCTCGTGCTGCCGGGGATCGTGCTCTTCATGTTGCTGTGGGATCGCTCGAGCTTCGGGTTGAGTCCTTGGGCCGCGATGATGGTGGCCGGGCTCGTGATCCTGCTTCATCCCGGGATGCTGCCGACGCTCGGACTTCCGATCTGGGGAACGGTCTTCGCGCTCGTCGTGGTCTGGTCTATCCTTCGACCGATCCTTGCGCCTGGACATCGATCGGCCTTCGGACCGCGCGGACTCGCCACCTGGTGCGCGATCGTCGCGGTGATCGGGATCTCGACCCACCTCTACCTCAAGATTCGAGCGGGGCTGAACCCTGCGATCAACGAGGCTGACCCCGAAACCTGGGGCGCGCTCTGGAAGGCGCTGATCCGCGATCAGTACAAGCCCGCCAATCCCTTTTCCCAGCGCCAAGCCTCCTGGTCGATTCAGTTCACCCGTCACTTCTGGAATTACGCGCGTGATCAGTACTCGCTGGGAATCTCGCCGCGGCTCCTCGGGTGGGGCCTGCCATATCTGCTCGGGCTGCTCGGGCTGGCGGCGCACTTCAAGCGCGAGAAGAAGTCGTTCGCCATGCTGTTCGCGACCTACCTCATCACCAGCGTGGGCATGGTCTTCTACTTGAACTTCAAGGCGGAGGAGGTTCGCGAGCGCGACTACTTCTTCGTCGCGTCGTTCCAGTTCTTCGCGCTCTGGATCGGGCTCGGGGTCGCCTTCCTGCTCGAGTCGGCCTTCGGCGCGAAAGCGCCCACGCCCGGCAACGCCGTCGTGGGCGTGACGAGTCGAAGGTGGCTGCTCCCTGCGGTCGGTACGCTGCTCGCGCTCCTGCCCTTCGCCACCATGCGCACGCATTGGTTCTACAAAGACCGCACCGGCTTCTACGTCGCGCGCGACTTCGCGGACAACATCCTCTCCTCGCTCAAGCCGAACGCGCTCATCTTCACCAACGGCGACAACGACACCTTCCCGCTCTGGTATCTGCAGAACGTGGAGAAGATCCGCACCGACGTGCGCGTGGTGAACCTGAGCCTACTCAACACCGACTGGTACATGCGTCAGATCCGGGACGAGGCGCCGAAGGTCGATCTCGGTTGGACCGATCGCGAGATCGAGGCGGCGGCGGACTTCAGCTCCTTCAGCACCGCGTACCGCATGAAGTACATCGATCGCAGCGAGCTGGAAGCGTTTCTCGACAACACCGGGCTCAAGCCGTACGTGCGAGGCCTCGACCTTCCGCTCTTGGCCAAGGACGTGGCGGTGGCGCGCATCCTCGAGCGGGAGTACGGAAAGCGGCCGATCTATCTCGCCATGACGGTGCCCGACCACATGGGGCTGGAACGGAGGCTCGTCCTCCGCGGCATCGCCTATGAAGTGACGGAGGCGGCGCAGAGCGGGCGCGAACGCGTCGACGCGGAAGCGGTCAGCACGAGCCTGCTCGACCACTTCAAGTACAGGGGAGTGCTGCGCGGGAGCGTGCCCGACGAGAGCGTCTACAAGGACGACAACGCTCGGCGCATCCTGCAGAACTACGCCGCGGCCGCCCTTCGCGCGGGTCAGGAATTCCGGCAGACCGAGCATTGGGCGGAATCGGACGAGATGACCCGCTTCGCCATGCTGCTTGCGCCCGATATTCCCGAGGTCCACTACGCTCGCGCCGTGAACCTGTACGCCCAGGACAGCCTGGACGGAGCGGAGCGCGAGCTCCGGTGGATCATCGATCGCGGGGACGGCGACCAGCAGATTCTCCGCCTTCTCGGCCGCGTGCTCGAGACCGCGGGAAAGCTCGATCAGGGCGAGCAGGTATATCGACAGGCCGTCGACGCGGCGCCGAACAACTTCGACGCGGTTCGCGATCTCTTCTCTTTCCTCTGGAAGACGAAGGGCGAGAAGACGCGGGCGCTCGACGTCTTGGACGCGTGGCTGGCGCGCCATCCGGACGACGCCAAGGTGCGGGAAGCGCGGCGCTACTACGCCGACTCGTTGGCGGTCGCGAACCGAAAATAGGCTTGACCCCTTTCGGGGGCATGTCGAGAATTCCGAGCGTTCATGCGACGTCCTCGAGGGATGCGCGTCGGAAGCCGCGGGCCTGTGCCTCTGTTTGGGAGCCGTTGAGTTCGTGAAGCTGCTCGTTCGGACCTGCCGTTCCTCCTACCTGCGAAGCCGACTGCATCTGGGATCGGGCGAAGGTCCGTTCATGGCCCGGCGTCTTCTTCACTCCTGCTCCGGAAGGACGGATGAGATCTGTGCTAGAGAGGCCGAAGGACGCAGGTCCGTCGGCCTGGGGGAGAGACGATGAGCACCAGACTGTACGTGGGCAACCTGCCGTTCAACGCCACCGATGAAGAGCTCCAGCAGATGTTCAGCGAGGTCGGACAGGTGGTTTCCGCACAGGTCGTGATCGATCGCGAGACCGGACGTTCGCGCGGCTTCGGCTTCGTCGAGATGTCGAAGGCCGAAGAGGCCCAGGCCGCCGTGCGCCGTTTCGATCAGACGCAGATGAACGGGCGCGCGATCACGGTCAACGAGGCCAGGCCCCGAAGTGAGGGCGGCGGTCGTGGTGGCTACGGTGGTGGTGGCGGCGGACGCGGAGGCCGAGGCGGTTCAGGCTACGGTGGCGGCGGGGATCGAGGCGGACGCGGCGGAGACGACTACGGCGATTCGCGCTACTAGCGTCGCTTCGCGCTCGATCGCCGATTGGGCCAGACACCGCAGACACGACATCGCCCGGATCGTTGCTGGGTCCGAAGTCGGATGCTAGACTGCCCGGAACCGTCCCTGGGGCGTCGTGTACTTCTCGACGCTCTGTTAGGGAAGGTCGCCGGGGGGTGCTCGTCCCTCGTAT
>CAZZAH010000111.1:0-10930 GCA_964652115.1 uncultured bacterium
TCGGTCGCGCGCCGCCTTCGGTTGAGGGTCGAGAGATCAAGCCCGCGGCTTGATTCCGCTCGCGCTCAAGTACTCCTTCATCCGGGAGACCGCCTTCTCGATGTTCTCGATCGAATTGGCGTAGGAGAAGCGAAGGTAGCCTTCGCCTCCCGCGCCGAACGCGGTACCGGAGAGCGCGGCCACGCCCGCCTTCTCCAGGAGATCGGTCGCGAGCTGACGGCTCGGAATGCCCAGGCGCGTGATGTTCGGGAAGACATAGAACGCGCCCTTGGGCCGGAAGCAGCTCACGCCCGGAATCGCGTTCAGCCCGTCGACGATCACGTCACGGCGCTTCTTGAACTCGGCCACCATCGCGGTGATCTCGTCCTGCGGGCCTTGCAGCGCCGCCATCCCCGCGCGTTGCACGAAGACGTTGGTGCACGAGTTTGAGTTGGTCATGAGCCGCGTGACATGGACCGCGAGATCCTTCCGCATGACGCCGTAGCCGAGGCGCCAGCCGGTCATCGCATAGGTCTTCGAATGGCCGTCGAGCAGGATCGTCTTCTCTTCCATTCCGGGGAGGCTCGCGATCGATGCGTTCTCGCCCTCGTACTGGATGCGCGAGTAGACCTCGTCGCTCAGCACGAAGAGGTCGCGATCACGCAGCAACTCCGCGATCCCTTCCAGGTTCTTTCTCGGCGTGACGCCGCCGGTCGGATTGTGCGGCGAATTCAGAATGATGAAGCGCGTCTTGTCGGTGAGGAGCGGCGCGATGTCCTCAGGCCCGACCGCGAACCCATTCTCCTCGCGCAAGCGGATCGGCACCGGCTTCGCGTTCAGGAAGCGCGTGACCGACTCGTAGATCGGAAACCCGGGCTCCGGATAGATGACCTCGTCCCCTTCGTCGACGCAGGCCAAGAGCGTGAAGAACAGAATCGGCTTCGCGCCCGGCGTGATCACGACGTTGTCGGCGTTGGCGTGGAGCCCGCGCGACGCGTTCACGCTCTCGGCGATGACCGCTCGTACTTCCGGGTCGCCCGCGCTCGGGCCGTAGTGCGTGTAGCCCTTTCGCAGCGCGTCGACCGCGGCATCGGCGATGAAGTGCGGCGTGTCGAAGTCCGGTTCGCCGATTTCGAGATGCACGACATCGCGGCCTTGCCGCTCCAACTCCCTCGCCCGGGCGAGAACCTCGAAGGCGGTCTCGGTCCCCAGGCGCTCCATTCGTTTCGCGAACATGTGCTCGTCCCCCAGACGGTCCGTATCGACCCTTTGCTCGGGATAGCGGCGCGCCGAGGAGGGCGCGTCACGCCCTTTTGGACCCGCGCAGTCTAACACTCGGTCCGCGGCGCGACAATTTGGGAAGCGCCTACGAGACGCGGGTTTGGCCCCAGTCTCTCGCGTCGCGTCGTAGGTCTTGCGTCGCGATCTAAGCGATCCCCGCGGGGCGCGCGAGCCGGCTCTTCCCGGTCCCTTTGGCCAGGTCGAGGAGGGCCTCGGCGATCGCCAGCGGCGAGGCGAGGGCGGTCGAGTCGACGCGGTCACACGCGTCGCCCTGCGCGAGGAAGAAGCGGAGCGCGAGCCTCACCTCCTCGAGGTCGAGCGACTGCGGCGCAAAGCGCGCGGCCTCTTGCGGGTCACGACCTAAGCGCGATTCGATCCAACGCGCGAGATCCTCGAGCTCCGTCTCTCCACCTTCACGCGGCAGGTGGAAGAGGTAGCCCGCCTCGCTCGACTCGAGAAGGAGCGCGGTGGCACGCAGCGGATCTTCCCCCGGCGGCAGGAAGAGGAGCGGCCAGCGCGACGCGGGCGGCAACGTGTCGAGCGGATGAACCGCGACCTGCACATTTCGGCGAGGCTTCCGCGTCCGGATCTCGCGTGACTCGCGAAGCAGCGCCTCGAGCTCGGTCGGCAACGGCTCAAGCTCGAAGCGATGGATCTCGGCCAGGAGCTCGTCGCGCTTGCCACGCTCCGGCGGCAGGGGGCGGAAGTACGATCCCACGCGCCGCGCGAGTCGTGCCGCCTTCCCGACGTAGATCAGCGTCCCTTCACGATCGAAGAAGCGGTAGATCCCCGGCGTGTCGGGCACGCCGTCGAGCTCGCTTGGCCGAAAGGCAAACCGATCCCAGGGCACCGGGCGCGAGCCGAGCGTTTCTTCGAGCGAGGAGCGGAGCGTCGATTCGGTCCACTCGCCGGCGCGCTCGAGCAGCGCGTCCAGGATCGAGCCCAAGGCGTCGGCCGGTGCTTCTCCCTCCGCGCTGCGCTCGGCGCCCAGGCCGAGCGCCGTCACAGCCTCACCGACAGCGGAGAGCTGCCTCGCGTCCGCCACCGCCATGCCGCCGCGCGCGAGCTCGAGGCGCGTCCAGCCGAGCAGATCGAGCGGCGCCTGCGCGAGCTCGCCCCAACCGATGGTGCGATCCATCCACTGGAGCACCCGGCCGAGCAGCGCCGGCTGAAACGTCGCCCAACGGAGCGCGTCCGCATGCTCGCGCAGCGCGCCCCATCCCTCGAGGTCGGTGTCGAGGAGCGCCGGGCAGAGCGGCTCGGCGATGCCGTTCCCCCACCGATGGAGGTGGAGCCGGAATCGCGCGCTTCGCCCTTCCTCGAGCATCTCGACCCAGGAGAGGAGATAGCTTGCCTGATCGAGGCTCGGTTCGCGGGTGCTCCGCGCTTCCCACTGGCCCGCGCTGCGCTCCTCGAACCGCGGATCCTTCTCGAGGAGGTTTCGAATCAGGAGCGCGGTGAGCGGCCCGGGGCTCAGGAGCTTCAGGTAGGTGCGGCCGAGCTCGTCCGCCGTGAACGCACGCGCCTCCGCGCACATTTCGCGATGCATCCGATCGAGGAGAGTCGTGGAGGCCATGGACCTCGGCATTCGGTCGAGTGATGGAGTCTCGAGCGCGGGCACGCTCCAGCGCCGTCACCGTACTGGAAGCCGAGGCTCGGCTCAACCAGGAGCAGCGCGCGCGAGCTTGAGCGCGACCCGGAGCTCCGCCCAAGTCGCCCGCCGTTCGAGCGCCGACAGGACCTTCAACCGAAGGTCGAACGCGCCGACGATCCGCTCCCCCCTCGCCGCGAGGTAGAGCCCGCGCGGCGCCGATTGCCGGAGACCGAACCAACGCGGGCTCGCGCCCCCCGCGTGCTCCACGTCGAGGCAGCCCACGATCAGACGACGACCCGGCGAGCCCAGCTCGCGCGCGAGCGACAGCGCTTCACGCTCGCGTGTGCCGGTCGCTCTCCTGTCCTCGCCGACCGACCACTCGGCGAGGAGCCCTCGCGGCGTGCGCAGCCCGAGACGGAGGTCGGAGCGCTCGGTCGTCCGCGAAGGGTCGGTGCGTCGAGAGAGCGCGCCTTCGAGGCTCCACCGCCATCCCCGGGTGAGCGGGCCGCCGGCCAGGAGCTCTCCTCGCGACTCGCGACGAAGCGGCGGTTCGAGCGCGATCTCCGAAGCGGGATCGAGCGAGGTCTCGATCTGGCTCAGCGTCACGCGCATCGTCTGCCGCGCGACGGAGAGCGAACCGAACGCCCGATTTTCGCGAGGCGCGCTCGATCGGCCACTCGCCGCACCCGCCACCTCGCGTCGTGAGAGCTCGATCAAGGCGCGCGCACGACCCAGGTTCGGTTGGCGGCGGAGTCGCGCGCCGAGCCTCAGGCCCGGTTCACCTTCGACGCGCGCGACCTCGACGCGCGCCAGATCGCGTTCCCCTCGCCGTTCGAGCAGCACGCTCGCCGCGCCGGGCCTTCCGTGCGGATCGATGCGCGAGGCGAGAAGGCCGAAGTTGACGGCCCCCGCAACGCCGGTGAGGCCGAGCCACGCGCCGTCGCCGTCTCGTCCGAGCGTGGCGTGAATGCGATCCAGATCGCGCTCGACCGCGACGAGCGAGCTGCCGATGCGCCGGCGAGGCGCCAGGGTGGTGCGGCTCAGGCTCGAAGCGCGCCCGGCGACCAGCCCTTCGCCCCAGCGAAGCGCTCCGGCATCGACGCCGGTCGCCGCGCTCGTTCCGCCCGCGCGCGCAAGCAGCCAGCCTGTTTCCGCCGGGTGGTAGATCGAGGTCTGAAGCTCCAACCTCGAATTCGAGAAGCGAGCGTCGAGCCGGCCGCGAGAGACGGTCCCCGAGCCGGTCCGTCCGCTCCACGACCACTCCTCTCGCGCATGCCAGCGGCGCGCGGAGATTGCCCGACCGGCATCGGGACGGGACGTCGGAGCGATCGGCGGCTCCGCGGACAGCCGCGGACCGAGCTCGCGAAGCGCGGAGCGAAGCGAGTCGGGCGCGACCGCGATCGACACGATCGAGTCGGCCGATGCGTCGACGTACGCTTGCGCCGGCGAGATCGAGCGACGATCGCCGGTCATCGACTCCTCCTCGGCGTCGAGCAGGGAGTCGATGCTCGCGAGATCGAAGGCGCCGAGCGAAGCGTCGCCCTCTTCCCAGACCTCGAGGGGATCGACCTCGTCACGCAACGCGGCGGGCGTAGTCCGATCGACTTCCGGTGGACGCGCGGCGGACGCGAGGCTGAAAGCGGCGCCGATCGACGCGGGGAGGCTCCGGTTCTCGGTCGCGCGCCAGAGTGTCGTACGGACCCCGGCGCCGTCGGCGGAGAGCGAGCTCATACCGTGCCCGCCGTGGACCGACCAGCGTTGCGTGACGTCGAGCGCGCTTGCCGGCCGGAGGCTCAAGCCGAGGCGCACGCCCCCTCCCTGCCTTCCGCGCGAGCCGCTCCACTCGATCGCCCAGGTCGGGGCGATGTCGATGCGCACCCTGGCGCCGAGCTCTTGAGCAACCCCCAACCGCGCGGCGCCGGCGGAAGCGGAGAGGTCACGAGCCCAAAGCGCGAGCTCGCCGCGCCGAAAGGGCCGCCGCGCTCCGATCGAGAGGCTCCTCGCCGCTCGTGGACGAAGCTCCGATCGCAGCTCGCCTCGCGGCGCGGTCGCCAAGCTCGTCACCTCCAGCCAGCCCTCGCTCGCACCCCACCGCGCGCCGAACGACGCGCCGATCGACCACTCCGCATAGTTGGGCAGACCGAGCCGCGAGACGACGACACGTCCGACATGCCGACCCCCGTCGCCGATGCCGAACGCTGCTCCGTCGATCGCGATGCCGCTCAGATTGAATGGCGCCAGGTGAACTAGGCCCACGTTGAGCGGCCGTTCCGGCAGACGCCAATCGAACGCGCCCGGAAGCTCCGGTGGGAGATGCGGCCACTCGCCGATCGCACCGGGACGGACCTCGAAGCTCGCCTCGCATCGATGGGTCAGGAAGAGCAGCAAGAGCGTCGCGACCCGCGTGGCAACGATCGACGCGAAGCCGCGAGTGTTCGTGCACGCTCGCCCGAGCCGCTTCCGACCGGCACGCGACACGCGCGAGCTCATCGATCGAGCACGACGGTCGCCCGCTCGCGCCTCATCGCGTCCTCTGCCGGGCGCGCCTCCAGATCGACGATGTACGCGCCGGTCGGACATCGCTCGCCGCGACGGTCGTGGCCGTCCCAGCGAAGCCACTGCTCGGACCGATCGCGCGCCTCGCCGGCCCGCTCGAACACGATTCGCCCGTCGAGTCCCACGATGCGGAGCGCGTAGCGCCCCGGGAAGAGCGATGCATCGAGCTTGAGCCACGCTCCGTCGGGATGTCGTTCGAGTGAGAGACCCGCCGGCGCGACCTCGCCCTCCTTGTCGCTCGCCGGTGACAACACGCGCGTCGATCGTTCCTCCATGCCCGGCGTCGGTGACGAGCTCCGCCATCCCGCGATGCCCGCCTCGACCGGCGTCGCGCGGTCGCGCGTCCACGATCGGCCGCGTGGCCCACTCCCCCACTCGGCCCAGTCCACCAGACGATCCATGGGATCGAAGAGGAAGAGCGAGTCGGCGGCACCGTCGTCTCCGGCGTAGTCGTTGAGCGAGGGCCACTGGCCTTCCCACGCCAGCCCCTTGGCATCGGCGCGAAGGACGAAGAGAGAGTCACGGTCGAGCATGCGCTCGACCAACGTCGCGCGAGTGCCGGATGCATCCTCGATCGACCATCCGGCGAGCGAGCTCGTGCGGAGGGCGAGGAGCTCGACCCACTCGGCGCCGCTGGTGTCGGGTCGAGCCATCAGCTCAGACAAGCGAAGCGCGGCCGACTCAGGCACGAAGCGGAGCGTGTCGGCGTCGTTCTCCGGCACGAGATCACCGGCGTACTCCACGCGCGCGAAGAGCCAACGGCCCGCGACCTCGGCCAGGATCGGCAGCTCGACCGCCGTCGCGGGCTCGAGCGGCGGAAGCAACGGCGGATCGAGCGCGCGCAGCGAGTCGCTCAGCAAGAGCCGGATCGAGTCGATTCGCTCGCGCCCGCGATTTTCCAGGCGAAGTCGAAGCTCGATCGCGTGCGTGCTCGCGCCGAAGGGGAGCGCGCGACCGGGTCGACGGAGCGAGAGCGCGAGATCACGTGCAGGACGGTTCGGCCGGCCGGGGGTCGGCGCCGCTTCCTCGAGGTCGAGGTCGTTCCGATCGCTGTCGACCCCATCCTCGCGTCGGGCCAAAGACCGACCGGCGGAGACGCCGGTTGCCGCCGGCCCCTCGTCCGTCGGGGGCGCATCGCCCCAAGCGACCGTGTCTAGCACGAGGTTGAGCTTTCGCAGCCGGAGCGCGAGCCCATCGTTGCGAAGCGAGAGCGAGGCGGGAAGGTCGGCCGGGCGCGCTCCGAAGGAGCCTCCCAGGGTTGCGAAGGCCGCTCCCGGAATCGACGTGCCCGCGGCGCCGCGCCAGAGCGACTTCCACTCGCCTGATTCGTCGCGCGCTTCCAGCGTGAGGTCCTCGAGCGAGACCTCCCACGCGCCGGTGTTCGCGATCTCGACCCACTCGAAGCCGCGATCGGCGCCGTCGGGATCGTAGAGCACCTCGTTCAAGACGAGCGCCGCGCGTGCCGCGGCCGGGCAGAGGATCGCCGCGATCAGGGAGAGGAATCCGGGGACCAACCAGGCGGCGCGTCGCGCGCCGCGGTCACTTCTGCTTCGAGGTTCTCGCCGCATCCCCCTCCCCTTCCAAAGTCGACTCGACGTCGCGCAAGGAAGGAGGAGCGAAATGCGGGCCGGAGCTACGCGAGCCCGCGCCTCCGCCGGAGGAACCACTCGGTCGAGAGGACGACCACGAAGAGCACGAAGAGGATCCAGTGATTCCAGACCTCGATCTCGCGGAGCTGCCCGACCCTTCGCAGCGATCGAGGAATGGCGTTGATCAGGTCGGAGAGTGCGTTCGCCTCGAAGGCAGCGCCTCCGCTTCGCTTCGCGATCTCGGCCAACGTGCCGCGATCGGACGACGCCCGCGCGAACTCCGGTCCCATCGACTCGACCCAGAAGCGGCCTTCGGAGCGACCGAGCTCGCGCGTGCCGTCGGCGCTCTTCGCCGCCGCACGGTAGCGGTACTCGCCCGGCGGTAGGACGCCGCTGGCGCCCTCGTACATGCCCGCGTCGCCGGCCGGCGAGAGATCGACCGCGCGAGGCGCAGCCCCACTGGAATCATGCGCCGCGCGGTACTCGACCGTCACGCGCGCGTCACTGATCGGGGTGTAGCCCTCGTCCCAGAGATTTGCGTTCCAGGCGACCTCTTCACCGCTCTGATAGACCTGACGGCCGGGCCGCGCCTGGAAGCGTTCGCGAGAGAGCGGCTCCGCCAACCAGCGCGTCATGCCGAGGAGGATCGAAGCCTGCGCGTCGCTCGGCTGATTGACGCCGGTCGCGAGGAGCTTCCATCGCCAGATGCCGCGCGCGTTCCACCACGCGCTCTTGCCGCGCCCGATGAAGCCGGCGGCGAAGGCGGGCACACGCGTCCCGCCCTTGCCGCTCCACTCGAAGAGAATCTGCGCGCCGCCGCGCGGGATGAGCCGCCCACCTTCCGCGAAGAGGGGCGGCAGAGCCGCGATCCACTGCGCCGCCTCCGCCGGATTGTCGCGGAGTTGGAGCGCCGGGTGACGCATGCCATCGCCGGTCAGAACGAGCGGCGCCGCTTGCTCGCGCCAGCGAGGCTCGGGCTCGATCGTCGCGGGGAGCGCGGCCGCGAAGCCGCTTGGCAATCCGTTCAGCTCGCGTGGCCCGCCGAGCAGGAGGAGCCCGCCTCCTTCACGCACGAAGGGGCCGAGTCGATCGGTGAACCCGGCGGGAAGCCCACGACCGGTGTAGAGGACGACCACCGCCGCGAAGGGGGCGAGCTCACCGGCCGATTGCGGCAGCCGCGTGATCGCGCGATCGCCATCGACGCGGAAGGAGCCGGGTCGATCCTGCACCAGGTAGGTGTAGGCGAGCGTCGTATCGGACTCGAGCGTGCGCCGGAGAAAACCCAGATCCCAATCGATCGCGTCGGCGACGCAGAGCACCTTGGTCTTCTTCTCGAGCACTTGCACCGCGACCAGTCGTCGATCGTTCGCCGGCACCGAGTCGCCGTCCACCTTCGCCGTAACTTC
Organism: uncultured bacterium; assembly: GCA_964652115.1. Taxonomy (GTDB): domain Bacteria; phylum Eisenbacteria; class RBG-16-71-46; order CAIMUX01; family CAIMUX01; genus JADJQY01. The sequence continues at coordinate 8,406 of CAZZAH010000111.1, forward strand.
GAAGAGGCGAAGGCCCGGCTCCTTCGGCGCGAGGCTGAGCTTGAGCTCCTGCTCGAGCCCTTGTCCGCCCAGGATCTGCAGGTCCTCCGAGTGACGCAGCTCGCCGTCTTCCCTGACCTCGATGTGCGCCGTCTTGCCCGCGAGCCCTTGCGAGGAGAGGCCGATGCGCAGCGGAAGTGGCTCTCCCTTCCACGCGGTCGGATTGGTTTCGACGCGGCGCACCTCGAGGTCGCTCGGCGAGCGATCGGGTCCGATCGCCACGGTGAAGACCGGCACCGGCGAGGCCGAGGCCACCCGCACCGGATCGCGCCCGATCGTGTTGACGCCGTCCGATACCACCACGATCCCCGAGACCGGAGTCGACGCGGCGCGAAGCAGCGCGCCTTCGAGCGCGGTGCCGAGCCCGGTCGCTCCCGCCGGCGCGGGCAGCGAGTCGGGACGAATCGCGTGGACCGCTTCGTTGAATCCGAACCACTGCACTCGATAGCCGCGCTTGAGCTCGTCGTTGAGCCGAGGCACGAACGCCTCGAGCTCCGCTCCTCGCGGCTCCTTCCCCTCCGCTCCCGGCAAGAGGTTCGAAGCCGAGCGATCGAGCAGGACCGCAAGCCCCGGCTTTCCCCGATCGCGGATCACGACCGTCAGCACCGGCTGCCAAAGCGCGAAGAGCACGAGCGCGAAGGCGAGTGCGCGCAGAAGCCAGAGCGAGATCCGCGCGGGTCGTGAAAGCGGCGCCAGTAGCTTGTAGTAGGTCCAGAAGGCGAGGCAGAGGGCGGGAATGAGGAGAAGAGCCCAAAACCAAAGATGCGGTGCCAAGAGCTGAAGCGAGAGCTTCTCCATGCGTCCCTTTCCTGAAGTGGGAGCCGGCGCGCGGCGGGAAGGCCGCGCTTCTACCCAGGCTACCAGGCACGGTTCCGACCGCGGCTAGCGCCTCTCCTTACGTCCGACGAGCAATCCAAAGGACTTCCGGTAGACCGCTTGTCCGCCTTCTCGCGGCCGCCGGAAGTTGATCCATCCGATGATGAAGACGTGCAGCACGCCCATCGCGCTCAAGATCCCGAGCCCTAAGGGAGCCCATCGTCCGACGAAGTTCGCGCCGGAGGTCTCCTGCAAGAGCACCAGCGCGGTCAAGAACGCCACCACCGTGCCGCTCGCCTTGCCGAAGGTGGTCGACTGGATCCAGATCTCTCCCTTCAAGCCATAGAGCAAGAGACAGCCGGAGAGGAGGAGACCATAGCGCAGCCCGACCAGAGCACCGACCCACCAAGGTAGCGCGCCGACGCTCGACAGGGTGAGAAAGATGCCGAGGTGAAAGAGGATGTCCCCGAAGGGATCGAGCACGAAGCCGAGCTTGCTCTCCTCGTGCCGCGCGCGCGCGATCCAGCCGTCGGCCACGTCGGTCAGGCCGAGCGCGGCATACCCCGCGAGCGACCAACTCCACTCGTGCTTCCAGATCAGAAACAGCAGCAGCGGCAGGAGCGCGATCCGCGCGATGGTGAGGACATTGGCCGCGCCGAGGCGCTCGAGCGGTCTCCCATCGAGATCCTCGAGGAACGAAGGATTCAGGAGGATGAGCGACACCAGCGCCGAGATCCAAACCAGATGCCCGAAGAGAAAGACGATCGACGCCCCATCCCGAAAGGCGAGCCAAAGAGCGGCGGCGAGTACGATCGCCGCCGCCGAGAAGGCATATCCGGTATGAAGGGTCGAGAGGACCGCGCCCGGGCTCTTGCGGTCCCCCACCTTTCCCCGTCGCCAGACGAACGGCACTCAAGCGCCTCCGAGTTCGAAGCCTGTGCCGAAGGCCCGGCGTCGTGCCCGGGCCGCTACGCGCTCTCCGCCCGCTGCTGCGCCTGGAACCGCAGGGTCGACTGCGCGGCCGAGAGCCGTGCGATCGGCACGCGGTAGGGCGAGCAGCTCACGTAGTCGAGGTCATGGCGGTAGCAGAAGTCGATCGACTTGGGATCACCGCCATGCTCTCCGCAGATGCCGACCTTGAGGTCGGGCCGCGCCTCGCGTCCGCGCTCGACCGCCATCGACACCAGCTGACCGACGCCGCGCTGATCGAGCGACACGAACGGATCCTGATCGAGGATGCCGAGCCGCACATACTCGCCCAAGAACTTCCCCGCGTCGTCGCGCGAGAAGCCGTAGGCCATCTGCGTGAGGTCGTTCGTGCCGAAGGAGAAGAACTGCGCCTCGCTCGCGATCTCGTCGGCGGTCAGGGCCGCTCGCGGGATCTCGATCATGGTGCCGACCAGGTAGGGGATCTCGATCCCGGTCTCGCGGATGACGTCGCGCGCCACCTTGTCGACCACCGCGCGCTGGTTGCGGAACTCGCGCACGTCGCCGACGAGCGGAATCATGATCTCGGGATGAACGCGCAGACCTTCCTTGGTCAACGAGGCCGACGCTTCCAGAATGGCGCGCGCCTGCATCGCGGTGATCTCGGGGAAGGTGATGCCGAGCCGGCATCCGCGGTGCCCGAGCATCGGGTTGAACTCGTGGAGATCCTCGACCCGCGCCAG
>CAZZAH010000112.1:0-10896 GCA_964652115.1 uncultured bacterium
GGCTGATCGACTTCAGCTTGTCGTAGAAGTCGTAGATGATCTCGGAGAGCGGCATCTTGTAGGTGAGCTGCACGCGGGTCGGATCGAGGTAGGTCAAGCCGGTGAACTCGCCGCGGCGATCCTGCACCACCTGCATGAGCCCACCGGTGAACTCGGTCGGCGTGATGACGCGAGCTTCGATGAAGGGCTCCTCCGCGCTTGCGAAGTGGCCCGGCTCCGGCATCTTGGCCGGGCTGTCGACCTGCACCACCTCGCCGTCGTCCATCGTCACGCGCATCGACACGTTCGGGATGGTCGCGATGATGTCGAGGTTGAACTCGCGCGCCAGGCGCTCCTGCACGATCTCCAAGTGAAGCGGGCCGAGAAAGCCGCAGCGGAAGCCGAAGCCGAGCGCGGCCGAGGTCTCCGGCAAGTAGGTCAGCGCGGAATCATTGAGGCAGAGCTTGCCCAGCGCTTCCCTCAGATTGACGTATTCCTCGGTGTCGATCGGAAAGAGGCCCGAGTAGACCATCGGCTTCATCGGCTTGAAGCCGGGGAGCGCCACCACCGCGGCGTGACCGGCCGGAGCGACCGTGTCGCCGACCTTGGCGTCGGCGACGTTCTTCATCCCGCAGAGCAGGTAGCCGACCTCGCCGGCGTGAAGCTCATCGCGCGGCACCATCGAGAGGCGGAGGTTTCCCACCTCGTCGACCTCGTACGGCACGCCGTTCGAGAGAAGTCGAATCGAGTCGCGCTTCCGAACCACTCCGTCAACCACGCGGATGAAGGCCACGACGCCGCGGAACTGATCGAAGCTCGAGTCGAAGATCAGCGCGCGAAGCGGAGCATCGATGTTGCCTCTCGGCGCCGGCACGCGCTTCACCACCGCTTCCAGAATCTCGCGCACCCCCTGCCCTTCCTTGGCCGAGGCATACAAGATCTCGTCGTCGCGCGAGCCGATGAAGTTCTTGATCTGCTGCGCCACATCCTCGGGGCGCGCGGCCGGCATATCGATCTTGTTCACCACCGGGATGATCTCGAGGCCCGCTTCCATCGCCATGTGGAGGTTGGAGACGGTCTGCGCTTCGATGCCCTGCGTCGCGTCGACCAAGAGGAGCGCGCCTTCGCAGGCGGCGAGCGAGCGCGAGACCTCGTAGCTGAAGTCGACGTGCCCCGGCGTGTCGATCAGGTGAAAGCGATAGTGATCGCTGGCCAGGCTCTCGTAGTCCATCGCGATCGCGTGCGCCTTGATCGTGATCCCGCGCTCGCGCTCCAGATCCATGTTGTCGAGGACCTGCGCCTTCATCTCCTTCTTGGTCAGCGTGCCGCAGACCTCGAGGAAGCGATCGGCCAACGTCGACTTGCCATGGTCGATGTGAGCGATGATGCAGAAGTTTCTGATGTGGGAGAGATCCATTCCGCGCTCGTCCTACTTCCTGCCGGTCCGGTTCGTTCGGTGGTTGGAGATCAGGGCAGGCGGACTCGAATCCCCATGCTGAGGACCGGTCCGCTTCGATCGGCGAAGATCGGGCTGATGAAGGGTCGAATGCTCACGCCGCTCGCGTCCGGCCCACGCCGCTCCGCTTCCCGTGGCGCAAAGTCCTGGGGCTCGAACTGACCGCTGAAGTCGCCCAGCTGTGCGTCGACATAGGCGTCGCCCAGGCTGAAGACGAAGGCGAAGATGCTCCACCAGGTGAAGTCGTGGCGCCGGTCGCGTTGGTAGTTCGCGCGCCGATGGTAGAGCTCGGCTTGCGTCGAGTCGGCTCGCGCTCGTCTGTTCCAATCGTGCTCCTTCTCCGCTGCCGAGATCGCGCGATACGCGAGGTAGCCCTGTCCGGCGGCGAAGCCGACCGCTTTCCAATGCCGGCGATTGACCCACTGTCCCCATCCCGGAACGACCGCGGAGCGGAGAACGATCGAGACCGGACGCTGGCCCCACGGCACCCGCGGCTTCGCAACCTCGGACTGCGTTCCGGCCGCGTCCGCCGGCCTCGTCACGTTCGATCCTGCCACCGTCGAATCCGGCACGACGGGCGACTCCACCGGAGGCGCGGGACCCTGCGCGCTCACCCCGCGAGGCGACGATCCCGCCCATGCGAAAAGCAGGAGCGCGATCGCCCCTGCTCGCGCCGCGCCGGTCGCGCGGTAAGGCCTGCGACCCCTTCCCGGCGTGAGCTCTCCTCCTCGACTAGATCCAAGACTTCGAAGCGCCCGGCCGCAAAGCGGAAGTCCGCGCGGGATGAAGCTGGCGGGAACGTGTGGGAATCGAACCCACCCCGGACACGCGAGTGCCCGGCAAAGGATTTGAAGTCCTCGGAGCCCACCAGAACCCATGCGTTCCCATTCCAAAGCCACAGCGAAACGGCAGCCTATCGACCGGCTTCCGGGGTGTCAATGGCAGGTGTCCGGGCGCGCTTCCGCCGCGCGCTTCGGGCGACGTTAGCTTCGCCCGTACTTCTTGAGCTGGTACTCGAGCTGCTCGAGGTTGTACTCGATCTCGTCGAGCGGCTGCTCTTCCTCCGCCCAGTGCTCCACCTCGAGCTCGATCACGTGCGCGATCACATCGTCGGAGTAGCGAGGAGAAACCGGCAGGCGGGTCAGCTCCTCGCCGTCGACCTCGAGCACCAACGCACGCGGCTTCGCCACCAAGTGGATGGTCACCTGTCCGTCTTCATGCTCGAACTCGGCCAGAACGGTATCCGAACCGTCGGAACGCTCGTCCATCTCGACCTCGCTCATTTGCGCACGCCTCCTTGCTCTGAACCTGGGCTCGACGACTTCCTGGAGGCTGCGATGATCTCGAGCTCCACGCGCGCGCCCTTGGGGAGGGCGGCCGCCGCAACGGTGGATCGCGCCGGGTAGGGCGCGGTGAAGGCCTCCCCGTAAAGCGCGTTCACCCGCGCGAAGTCTTCCATGTCGGCCAGATAGAGGGTGGTCTTGATCACGTCGGAAAGGTCGAGCCCCGCGGCCGCGAGCAGACCTCGCACGTTCGACAGGACCTGGCGGAACTCCGGCTCGACGCCGCCGCTCGCCATGCCGCCGCTCTTCGGCTCCAGCCCGATCTGCCCCGAACAGTACAAGTACCCTGTCGCCTCATCCCAAATGGCCTGGGAATACGGCCCGATTGCGGCGGGCGCCGCATCGGTCTGAATCACCCGCTTCATCCACAGCCTCCTAGTGGAACCTGCCTCCTGCTAAAGCCGGCTCTCTCCTGGAGCAGGCCTCCTGCTTCAGGACGCTATTCGACGGTCACACTCTTCGCGAGGTTTCTCGGTTGATCGACGTTGCATCCGCGGAGGACGGCGATGTGGTAGGACAGGAGCTGCAACGGCACGACCGACAGGAGCGGAACGAGCGGATCGATGGTGTAGGGAATCCAGATCACGTGGTCCGCCCGCTCGCGCACCGATTCATCCCCTTCGGTCGCGATCGCGATGATGCGGCCGCGCCGCGCGCGCACCTCCGACATGTTGTTCAGCACCTTGTCGTAGGCCGAGTCGCGCGTGCAGAGAAAGATCACCGGCATCTTCTCGTCAATGAGGGCGATCGGGCCGTGCTTCATCTCGGCCGCCGGATAGCCCTCGGCGTGAACGTAAGAGATCTCCTTCAGCTTGAGCGCGCCTTCGAGCGCCACCGGGAAGTTGTATCCGCGCCCGAGGTACAGACAATTCTGCACCTTCGCATAGGCCTTGGCGATTTCCGCCACCTGCGCGTCGGTCTTCAAGATTCGTTCGATCTTCGCCGGGATTGCCTTGAGCTCATGGATGAGTTGGCGGCCGGTGTCGGCCTCGAGCCCGCGGAGCCGCCCGAGGTAGAGCGTCAGCACCGCCAGCACCGCGACCTGGCTGGTGAAGGCCTTCGTGCTCGCCACGCCGATCTCGGGCCCGGCGTGAATGTAGATCCCGCCGTCCGCCTCGCGCGCGATGGTCGAGCCGACGGTGTTGCAGATGCCGAGGGCCCGCGCGCCGCGCCTTTGCGCCTCTCGCATCGCGGCCAAGGTGTCGGCCGTCTCCCCCGACTGGCTGATCACGATCACGAGGTCGTTGGCGCCGATGACCGGATTCCGATAGCGGAACTCCGACGCGTACTCGACCTCGACCGGAATGCGGCAGTACTCCTCGATCATGTACTCGCCGATCATCGCGGCATGCCACGAGGTGCCGCAGGCGAGCATCACGATGCGGTTGATCGAGCGCAGCTCGTCGTCGGAGAGGTTGAGGCCGCCCAAGTGCGCCTCGCCCGACCCTTCGAGCAAGCGGCCGCGGATCGCGTTCTGGATGCACTTCGGCTGCTCGAAGATCTCCTTCAGCATGAAGTGCGGGAAGCCGCCCTTCTCGATCTGGGAGAGCTCCCAGGTGATCTCCTCGATTTCGCGATCGACCGGGATCTCGTTCAAGGTCTGCGTCCGATAGCCGCGCGAGGTCAGGATCACCATCTCCTCGTCGCCGAGGTAGACGACCTGCTTGGTGTGCGCAAGCATCGCGGAGACGTCGGAGGCGAGGAAGTACTCGCCATTTCCGATTCCAACCACGAGCGGCGAACCCTTGCGCGCGCCGACCATCTTGTCGCCGTCGAGGTCCGAGACCACCGCGATGCCGTAGGTCCCCTCGACCAGACGCAACGCAGCCGCGACCGCCTTCTCGAGGCTCCCGTCCCAGTATTCCTCGATCAGGTGCGCGAGGACCTCGGTGTCGGTTTCGCTACGGAAGCGATGGCCCTTCGCCTTCAGGGTCTCGCGCAGGCTATCGCAGTTCTCGATGATGCCGTTGTGGACGACGGCGAAGTGGCCGCGACAGTCGAGGTGCGGGTGCGAGTTGACCTGGTTCGGTTCGCCGTGTGTCGCCCAGCGGGTGTGTGCGATGCCGAGCGTGCCCTGCGGCGCATCACTCTCGAGCAGGGCCTCGAGGTTCGCGATCTTGCCGACATCCTTCTTGATGACGACGCCCTTGCCGTTGACGATCGCGACGCCCGCGGAGTCGTAACCGCGATACTCCATCCGCTTGAGGCCTTCGATCAGGATGGGTAGACAGACCTGTGGCCCGGTGTATCCGATGATTCCGCACATGGGGGTTTTCCTCCCGGTCCTCCGTCGAAGCACTCGACCCAGAGCATGGCCTCGCCCAAGCGTAACGCCTCGCCCCAGGCCTAACGGGCTCGGATCCGGACTCGGTCCATCCTACGCCATTCCCTGGCTGTTAGGCAGTATGCTCCCGCACCCTGCGTCTGAGTGCCTCGACCAAAGCCTCGGCAGCCGCGCGGGAAGCCGCCTCGACGACGATCCGGACGATCGGCTCCGTGTTCGATGCCCGCACGTGGGCGAATCCGTCAGGCAGGCTCCAGCGAAGTCCATCTCGCCGGTCGCCTGGCGGCCCCAGGATCGCGCTCAGGGCAGGCTCCAGGGCCGTTAACCTGTTTTCGGATAGCTCGATCTTGTCTTTGACCATAAAACGGGGCGGGAGCTGGGCCGCCACCGCGCGGAGGCCGCCGGGGATGGTTGCCTCCACCTCCGCCAGCAGCGCGATGCCGACGGCGGAATCTCTGCCGAGGTGCGCGCGAGGATCGATCACGCCACCGTTCCCCTCCCCGCCGATCAGCGCACGACGGGCCTTCATCTCGGCGACCACGTGCGCCTCACCGACCGGAGTCCGCACGACCGGCGCGTCGAAGGGAGCGGCCGCCGCCTCGACGCGGGTCGAGGTCGAGAGATTGGTCACGACCGTTCCGACCTTCTCGGCGAGGCGACCGCTCACCACGATAGGGAGGGTCCACTCCTCTCCCACCACCTCGGTGCCGGGAAGAGCGATGCCCAGCCGATCCGCGTCGGGATCGACCATCGCGACGAGCGTGGTCCCTGCCGGAACGCTTGCGAGGATCTGCTGGAGCGTCTCGGTCGTCGGCTCAGGATTCGGAGGTAGGTCGCCGGTCGCCTCGAGCCGCCGGCCGTCGAATCCGATGCCGAGCGACAAGAGCAAGCGGGGCAGCAGAGTGCCGCCCGCACCGTGACCGGTTTCTAAGACGACGGTGAGCTTCCGCGCGCGAATCCGATCGACGTCGACCATCGCCAGCACGACCGACTCATGAAGATCGAGGGCCTCCTCGTGCCGGTCGCGTCCCGAGCCGAACTCGAGCGAACCCCGGAACAGATTCGTCTTCGCGTCGTGCGCCGCCTTCAGAGCCAGGAAGCGCTCCGGCGAGAGGAAGCTCCCGTCGGCATCGACGAACTTGAGGGCGTTCCAGGCCGCCGGATTGTGGCTCGCGCTCACGATGACGCCGCCGGACGCGCCCCATCGTTCCACCGCGAGCTGCACCGTCGGGGTCGGGACAATCCCGACGTCGAAGACTTCTCGGCCGAGGGAGCGAAAGACGGCGGCGGCCCCGGCGGAGAGCACCTCGCCGCTCGGGCGGGAATCGCGGCCCAACACCACTGGGCCCTCGGGGAGGATGGCGGAAAGCGCCATCGCCCACTCTCCCATCACGAGAGGATTGAGCTCGGGGCCGACGATGCCTCGAACGCCGGAGACGCTGATCATGAGGGGCATGGCGCTTCTCGCTTTCTGGGGCCAGACGCGCTCCATTCGCCGGCGCGTAGCGCGTGGCGGCAAAAACGATGAGCCCGAGCCATCCCCGCCGATCGATGCGGCAAGGGACCGGCTCGGGATCAAGAAATGGAGCTGGTGAGCGGAATCGAACCGCTGACCTGCGCATTACGAATGCGCTGCTCTACCGGCTGAGCTACACCAGCGCCCGAACAGATGGTGCCACCTCGCGGACTCGAACCGCGGACACCCAGATTTTCAGTCTAGTGCTCTACCAACTGAGCTAAGGTGGCAACTTGAAACCGTTGACTCGCTTTTCTAAACGGCGAGCGGGGATCGGTCAAGCGCTTTCCCCGAATGGCTCAAGCCGCCCGCTCTCGCGAGCGCAGCGATTGGGCGATCGTCGCCTTGAGCTCGGTGGTGTCCGAGGACTTCACGACGTACCCGTCGGCCGACCAGCAAGCGAAGTCCGACTTGTAGCTTGGATAGGCCGAATTGAGCACCACGGCGGTCATCGGCCGCGAGACCAGAAGATCGCGGAGCAGCTCGAGCCCGTTCTTCCCGGGTAAGCGGATGTCGAGCACGACCGCGTCCGGCGGCTCGCGGTGGATCTCGGTCAAGGCATCCTCCGCGCTCCCCGCCGTTCGCACGTCATATCCCTCCTCGCGAAACTCGGCCTCGTAGAGCCGCCGGAGACTGGGATCGTCTTCCACGATCAATAGCTTTTGCATCGCACTCTCCTTGCCCGCGGCGCCGGACGGCGGCTCGGGCCTCTCTCACTGACCTGGAACGAGGGGCCGGGTCCCTTCGCGTGAGCCGGGCGAATCATGCCGCATGGCGACGATCGCGTGGCGTCCGTCGCTCGCGTCCAAACTTTCTTCGATCTTGGTTCTCGCGGATGGGAAAGCTGACGGTGAAGACCACGCTCCAGCGGTCGACACCGGTTCGAATCTGAATCTCTCCTCCGTGGTCTTGCACGATCTGGCGCGCCACCGCTAGCCCTAAGCCGGTGCCTCCGGCGCGCGTGGTCGCGAAGGGGGCGAAGAGGCTCTCGAGCGCTTCGCCCGGGATCGGCTCGCCGTCGTTGGCGATCTCGATCCGAACGTCGTTGTCGACGCGGGCGGTGCGGGTGAGGATCCTGTTCCCTTCGGCGCTCGCGTCGAGCGCGTTTCTGAGGATGTTCAGGATCACCTGCTTCACCTTGTCCCCATCGAGGAGAACGGGCGGCAGATCGGGAGCCGCCTCCTCGAGCAGCGCGACCCCCTTCTGAATCGCGGCATCGCGGACCAGGGCCAGCGTCTCCTGCACGAGCGAGTTCAGCTCGAGATTACGGAGGCGCGGTCGGCTGGCGCGCGCGAACTCGAGCTGCTCCGAGAGGATCGCCTCCAGGCGCTCGATCTCGCGCACGATGAGCTCGGCGTGCTGCGCGTTCGGATCGCCGGTCGGAAGGGCGCGCTGGATGCGCCGCGCGAACCCGCCGACCGCGGAGAGCGGATTCCGGATCTCGTGCGCCACCTTCGCGCTCATCTCGCCGAGCGCGGCGAGCTTCTCCGATTGCAGGAGCAGGCTCTGCGCTTCGCGAAGCCTACGCTCCGTCTCCTTGACCTGTGCGAAGAGCTGCGCGTTCTTGACCGCGACCGCGGCCTGCGCGCCCAGGATCGCGAGGAAGTCGAGATCCCCGCGATGAAAGGCGCCGGCCGCTCGCTCGGTCGAGGGCTGACCTCCGACCGCGAGCACGCCGACCGTGCGCTCGAACGCGACCAAGGGGACGAGAATGCCCTGGCCGGCGAGGGGTGCTTCCAGACTCTGACTGCGCGGCTTCTGCTTGAGCGCGCACTCGGTGGCGAACGCGGTGAGCTGACCCGCGAGGCGCGGATCGCCTCCCGCCGCACCCCATGCGGAGACGAGCCGCAGCGCGTCCTCGGAACCATCGGAGACCCAGGCTAGCGCCCAGGTCGCATCGACCGCGCGCGCGGCGGTGCGCGCGACCAGAAGGAGCAGGTCCTCGAGGTTGGTCGCGGTCAGAATGCTCCGCGAGATCATCTGCACGGTCGACATCTCTTCCAACCGGCGTTCGAGCTGCTGCCGCAGCCGCCCGCGTTCGATCGCGATCCCCGCGTGATAACAAAAGCCGAGGAGCAGCTCCTCGTCGGCCGGGGAATCACCGCGCAGCGCGAGTGGGCTCCGTTCGCTCGCCGCCTCATCGTCCGCCAGCGCGAGCAGCGCGATCGGACCACTCGTTCCGCGCAAGAGGAGAAAGCGCCAGGGTCCGTCACCGAGAGACGCGAGCACCTCCGGCGAGGCGGAGAGAATCTGCTCCCAGCGCTCCAGGTCCTGCTCCGCCGTCGCGCCGGGCGAGCCCTCGGGCCAAGGGAGGCGCACGCGACGCACTCGTTCGGCCAAGCTCGCGCGCGGATTCGCCAGACGCAGGTACTCGGCGATCGAATCCGGGAAGCGATCGACGAAGTCCCAGAGTCGCCGCGAGAGCTCGCGCTCGCCACGCGCGCAGGCGTCAAAGCCGGTCAGCTCGTCACGATCTTCATGACGCAGGAAGAGCGCGGCGCGGGAGAAGTCGTACGCTTCGGGGCTGGTCAACGCGCCAAGCGTGGCGGCCGCGACCGGTTCGAGATCGTTCAATCCATGGAGGAAGGTGGAGAGCCGAAGCAGCGCGAACATTCGCTGCGCCTCGTCTTCCAGGCCTTTGATATACTGCGCCTCGCGGCGCGAGGAGGAGTTAGGCCCGGCCTCCGCTCGGTTCTGCTTCATGCTTACATCCTGCCCGCAATGTGTGTGGATGCGAGGCGTTCGCCCCGCGGAAAGCGAGAAATCTCCCCATGTCCGGCTGGGTTCGAAGTTGGTTTCAGAAGCCGCCCGCGCCTGCGCGCAGCGTGCAAGGCGGCGGTGCTCAAGGAGGAAGCGTGGACAATGGAGCCCCACAGCAGGTCAAGCTCTCGATCGATGCGACCGGCGCCGAGGGCATCTACTCCAACCTGGTTGTGCTCGCGCACTCCGCCTCCGAGTTCATTCTCGACTTCACCCGAGTGCTTCCCGGCAACTCCGCGGCGAAGGTGTACGCGCGAATCATCATGACGCCGCAAAACGCTCTCGCGCTTCTGAAGACGCTCGAGGCGGACATCGCGCGCTATGAGGGACAGCACGGCAAGATCCGGCTCGGCGGGACGAACCCGAGTGATCCCAAACCGGGTATCGGCTTCAAGTAAGGCGACCCCCAATTCTTTCCGCGCACGAGCGCGATCCGCCCCATTTTCCCGGCTGAAGCAGGAGGTCCGGCATGAGATCGGTGAGGATTTCCACTCGCGGGCAGCAAGCCCCGCCCAGTCCGATCCGGAAACTGGTTCCGCTTGCGGATGGAGCGCGTGGCCGCGGCGTAAAGGTCCACCCGCTCAACATCGGACAGCCTGATCTCGTGACTCCGGCCGTGATGTGGGACGCGGTCGTGAAAGACCATCCGTCAATCCTGGCCTACTCGCACTCGGCGGGTATCCCCGAGCTCCGCGAAGGGCTCTCGGCCTACTACCATCGCCACGACATCGACCTCTCGCCCGACGAGCTGATGGTGACGACGGGCGGCAGCGAGGCGATCCTGTTCGCGCTGGCCTCGATCACCGATCCGGGCGACGAGGTGCTGATTCCCGAGCCGCTCTACGCGAACTACTTAGGCTTCTCCCGTTTGCTCGACATCCGTGTCGTGCCGATTCCGACCTCAGCCGAAAATGGCTACCACTTGCCGCCGCGAGCCGCGTGGGAAGAGCGCCTGACCGCCCGCACACGAGCAGTCCTCTTCTCCAATCCCGGCAATCCGACCGGCACGGTCTACGAGCCGGCGGAGATCGAGATGCTGCTTTCGCTCGCCTCCGAGTGGGGCTTCTTCTTGATCGCCGACGAGGTCTACCGCGAATTCTGCTACGACGGGCGCACCCACCAGTCGGTGCTCACCTATCGCGCCTTGGCCGACCGCATCATCCTGGTCGACTCGATCTCCAAGCGCTGGAGCGCATGCGGGGCGCGCGTCGGCTGCCTCGGGACGAAGAACGCCGAGGTCCGTCAAGCCGCGCTCTGCTGGGCGCAGGCGCGCCTCTCACCGCCGAGTCTCGGGCAATTGATGGCGCGCGCGGCGATCGATCTGCCGCCGAGCTACTACGACTCGATCGTGAGCGAATACCAGCGGCGCCGAGACGCGGTGGTGGAGGAGATCGCCCGCATCCCAGGAGCCCACTGCCAGACGCCGCGCGGCGCGTTCTACGTGATGGCGACGTTGCCGGTCGACGACTCGGAGGCCTTCGCGAGCTGGATGCTCGACCACTTCAGCCACGAAGGAGAGACCACCTTCGTCGCGCCGGGAAACGGCTTCTACGCCAGC
>CAZZAH010000113.1:0-10886 GCA_964652115.1 uncultured bacterium
ATGAGCTCGCCGCACGGGCTGTTCTCGGCCAAACACGGTGAAGCCGCATCGACGGTCCAATCGCCTCCCGGAAGCCAACTGCAGGGCTGCGGGCCGCAGAACAACGGGTCAGTGAAAACGCAGTCGTTGTACTGAACATACTCGGGATTGGAGATGCCGTCCGTGTCCACCAGGCAACAATTCATCACTGCGCCCTGGCTGCTGATCAAGAGCTCGCTGTATCCGAAGATCGTGCAGTTACCCCACAGGATGCATCGGTCGAGGACGAGTGCGTTCGGGGACCAAATTCCACCGGCCTGATAACCCGCAAAATTGGCCGTGATTGTGCACTCGACAAGACGATTTGGACCGATCGAGGTGAACGACACCCCCCCTGCCTCTGGAGCTCCATTTCCTGAGAAGATGCAGCGGCGAATGTCCGCTTCGCCGAAACCGAACTCTAGGCCGCCTCCGGAAGAATTCGCGTAGTTGCCGGAAACCACGCAGTCCTCCATAACGCCGTCGAATCCCCAGAGCGAAATGCCCCCGCCGTCCAACGAAGCTTCACACTCGAGTATCCGGAGATTCGAAAGCGTCGGACTGCTTCCCACGATCAGGATTCCGCCGCCCGTCCCTGAAAAGTACCCTGTAAGCGCATGGCCGCGCCGTATCGTGAGCCCCTCGATCCGAGCGTCGCGAGTCTCGCCCTCGTGCAAGAAGAAGCCCCGTCCCGCGTACTCGCAGTCGATGGCGGTGGCTTCCGCGCCGCCGCTGGACGTCACCGTGATGTCCAGGCCGCGGAGCTCGAGATTTCTGTTTCCTTGGCCGCGATAGGTGCCGGGTGCGATCAAAACCACGTCGCCATCGACGCAGTGATCGATCCCATCCTGGATCGTCGAGTACTCGCTCGGCACGTGCCGCACGGTGGCAGTAGCGCTGGTCGCGAGCGACGTCAGCAAGGCGAGAGCGGTGGCGAGCTTCATGCGGCGGCTCCAGGTGACTGGGGGGCGTTGACTCAGTGCCCACGATTCTACGGTCAAAGAGGTCGATTCCCACACCGGTTAACGCAGGCGGCAGGTCGGACTGTTGGGTTCGTAGCACTGTAGTCGCGCAACTCCGCGCAGCCCCGTCGGCCGAGCCACTGTTCGCGAGCCGTCCGCCTCTCGCGAGCCCTCCAAGAAAAGGCCCCGGCGCCGTGCGCCATCAGGGCCTGAGGAAGACCCTCTGTTGCCGGGCGGTCATTCCGGGCGAACGCCGCACGTTCGCTTGTATTCGGATCCTGAGCGCGCAATCCTCTCCCCGTCCCAAGCAGGAACCCGCGATTGTGAAAGCGAGCGATCAGTCGGAGTGAAGGGGGTTCCTTGCGGTGGGTGGGGTGTCAGATGGTCACGTCAAATTCATTTCTTTCCCCAAGAGCAGGACTGGCCAGGCCGCGCACCGATCTCGCGTTCCTCGAGGGAGGTCGCGGGGCGAAGCGCGGACCACGCGCCGCTGTGGCGCGTTTCCGAAGACCCCTGGGGCCCTCGGTCCCGGCTTGCCGGGGAGTCGCCTTTCTTCCGCGGATGGTCTTGCGATGAAGCTCGGGAGCGGTTGGTGGGCGTTGCTGTTGGCCGCCGCAATCGCGGCCTCTTGTGCGGAGGATCCCGCCACGCGTCCGCAGAACGGCAGACCCGTGATCCTCGCGCTGACGGCGTTCCCCGAGGACCTCTGCGGGAGCGATTCCATCCTCGTGGTTTGCCAGGCGACGGACCCCGACAACGACACCTTGGGGTACGACTGGTTCACCGACGGGCGCTTGAAGATCCGGGGTGTGCCGGAGGGCCTGCATTTTGACTACAACACCCACGAGCCCTTCCAGGTCTTCTATCCCGACATCCTTCACGCGCCTGTGGACACTGTGTGGGTCCAGTGTATCGCGCGAGATCGTCTGGGAATGCCCTCCAAGGCGGAGGTCATCCACTTCGTCATCTGCCGATAACACGGAACATCCGTACTCCCGTGCCGTAGCGCGCTCCTGACCGCCAACCTCGGCGCCTTGGGTTACTTCACCTTCGTGGTCGCGAGCTTCCGATTGAGCATCAGCACCTTCGCGTCGGGATCGACCGTCAGGTTCTCCGGCTTGAACGAGCTGCGGATCGTGATCGCCTGTTCCTCACCCGCGCCAAGCGTGACGGTCGTGCGGGCCGCCTCATACCTCGCGTCGGTCGCGACCGGAGTCTTCGACTCCTTCGGGAAGCGCTCGCCGGTGTAGGCCGCGAGCTCGACCGGCATGCGGCTCGTTCCGATGTTCTTCACCATCGCGGTCACCTCATAGCGCGCGGGCACGGACGACGCCGCGAGCGCGGTCGAATCGGCGAGAGTCGAGTCCGCGGGCATCACCGCGCGCGCCGCTTCGTCGGCCGTGAGCTCGCGCAGCTTGACGTCGCGCAGGCGGTACTCCGGCACCACCACCTCGAAGAACCACTGCTTGGTGAAGGCGTCGAACGCATCGCGATCGGGCGCGTAGGGCCGCAAGGTCGCGATCAGATCCTCGATCAAGGGATAGTCGGGGCCGTCGGAGAAGCGGCGCATGAACTCCTGCAGGCCGGCCAGGCAGGCGTCCTTCCCCATCAGGTTGTAGAGCATCCACATCGCCCAGCCGCCCTTGTCGTAGGTGACGGTGGTGTCGCCCGGCTTCGAGCCGTCGATCTTGACCAGCGGACGCTCGGAGTCGGCCTGACGACTGTCGCCGTAGCGATCCTCGATGTTGAGCAGGAACTCGATCCGCGATTGCTCGCCCTTCACCTGCTGATGAAGGAGCGCGGTCGAGAAGTGCGCCATCCCTTCGGAGAGGACGTTGCCGCCCGGTCCGCGGCCCGGCGTCAGAAGATTGCCCCACCACTGGTGCGCCGCCTCGTGCGCGGTGACGGTGAAGGCGACGCGCGCCTTCTCGCTGCTCTTGGTCAGGAAGCCGATGCTCTCGGAGAAGGTGATGTTGGTCGGGAAGCCCTGCGCGTAGCTCGCCATCGCGGGGAACTCGGACAGCTTGAGCTCGCTCCAGGGGTAGGGGCGGAACCACTGCGAGTAGTACTTGCGCGAAGCGTCGAGCGCCTCCGACATCTCGTCGATGTTGTACTTGTGCTTCGGGTGGTAGTAGATCGCGGTCCCTTCGCCCTTCTTCACCTCCCACTTGCCGGCGACCACGTTCCAGAAGCGCACCGGGAAGTCGCTCTTCCAGATCATGGTTCGCTTGGCCCCGACGGTTTCGTCCGACTCGAGCACGCCGACCGAGTTGTAGGTGTACTCGGGCGGCCCCGAGACCGCGATGCGCGTGCGGCCCGGCGTGGGACTGCCGAAGGCGGGCGACAAGACCTCTTGGTAATACCCGCCGGGATAGACGCGCGGCTCGTAGCGATTCTTGTCGGTGACGCCGACCTCCTCGCTGTAGCCGACGAAGGGGAGGAAGCTCGCGCTCTCAAGGTAGGTCAGCACCACGCCGCTCGGCAGGATGAACTCCATCATGCCGCGGCCGCCGTTTCGCGAAGCGCCCTTGGGAAAAGCGCCGTGATACTTGAAGCCGATCATGACCGAATCGCCCGGCGCGAGCGGCGAGGGCGGCGTGAAGACGAACAGATGCGTTCGATCTTCCGGCTTGTAGCTCTCGCCGTTCATCGTCCACTCGACGTCGTCCCAGTGAAGCCCGCCGGTCAGGGGAATCTGCGCCAGCGGCTTGTCATGGTGATTCCAGAGCACGAAGCGTCCATCGCAGGCGAAGGCGTGCTTCTTCGGATCGAGGTCGAGCGCGACATCGCAGAAGCGCACCGACGGGATCGGCGCGTCCTTCCAGGTCGCGAGGTTCTGGACCCAGTAGTCCTTCTCCTTCTTCTCGACCCGCTTGCCCTGGAAGCCGCCGCGCACCATCGCGACGAGCACGATGACGCAGGCGATCGGGACCACGAGATAGGGCGAGAGGCGCAGCGTGCCTCGCCAGAAGGACGCCGGACGCATGGCGTGAAGCACGCGCGTGGCATCGCCCTCGCGCCGGGGAAACGCGCGCACCGTGATGGCGGTGAAGAGCACGGTCAGGGCCAGCACGCCCAGGCGATTCCAGAAGAGCGGCGCGCGATCGAGCTCGATCGGACCCATGTCGCTCCAGCGAAGCATGTCCCAGAGATTCCAGTTGCCGGCCCAGGTCATCCGATTCGTGAACTGGAGGAGAAAGGTCAGCATCATGGTCGCGAAGCCGACCGCGTAGGCGGTGTAGCGATTGCGCGTGAGCGAGTAGATCATGCCGACGAAGGCGCTCCAGACGAGGAAGGTCGGCACCAGGAGCACGCCCCACACCAGCAAGAACGGCCCGAGCTCCAACCCGACCTTGCCTTGAATCAGAATCGCGAGCGCACAGCCTAAGAAGGTGACGAGCACCACGACGACGCCGACCAGGCTGTTCGCCACCGCCTTGCCGAAGAGGATCGACGCGGTGCGCACCGGGGTCGAATAGAAGATCCCCGCCAGGCCCGAGCCCTCTTCCCTCCGCAGCGATTCGACGGTGTAGAAGAGGAGCAGCATGCAGACGAGGAAGGTGATGGTGTCCATCGCGCGCACCGCCACCGTGCCCGAGGTGATCAAGAGCGGCGTGTCGAAGGCGCCGAGCGCGACCAGATTGCTACCCAAGATCTGGAGCAGGATGATCGGCATGAAGAGGTAGAGCCCGGGGCTGCTCCAGAGCTCCTTCCACTCGAAGCGGAGCACCGAGGCGATGCCCGCGAGAAGACCGGGGCTCCGCATTCCCATCCCGAGGCCGACCAAGGGGCCGGTGGCCGCGCCCGCCAGCGCGCGCTCATCGACCTTCGCCTCGGCGCTCGTGGCTCCGCGTCCCTTTTTCGCCGCCGCGCGACGTTCGGCGTGATGGCCTCGCAGCGTGCGCGAGAGCTGTCCTTCGGCCCACACCACCGCGAGGATGCCGACCAAGATCGTCCAGAGGCGATTGAGCATGAAGACGCCGTCGAAGGGGACCGGCTGGTGGTTGTAGTACTCGACCCCCTTGTCGACCTTGAGCAGCGTTTCGTTCAACCAGCGGAAGCCGCCCGGCTCGATCACCTGCAGCGCGCGATTGGCGGCGAGCGAGAGCCACGAGGGCGACCAGTCCCAGAGGAAGAATCCACCGACGAGCAGCAACGCGACCGGGAAGAGGAAGACGAGGATCGGCCTCCGCGTCAGCGTACCGATGGCGAAGGCGACCCCGGCCACGAAGATGAAGGTCGGCACCGCCATGAAGAGCATCGGCCAGAGATAATTTCCCAGCGAGAAGGGGCCGCGGATCTCCTCCGCGCGTCCACTGGGGATCAGGTGATTCGAGATCGCGAGGAAGGCGACGTTCAAGAGCAGCACGAAGACGCCGGTCACGAAGGCGGCGGAGAACTTCGCGTAGACGTACTCGCGTGGGGAGAGCGGCGTCGAGTGAATCACCTCCCCCACCTTGAGCTCCTCATCGCGCAGCACGGCCATGCCCGCCAGGACGGAGAGAAAGAAGGCATCGAGGATCAGCACCGTCATGGCGAAGAACTGCGCGACCGCGAATTGTGAGGTGAACCAAGCCTTCGTTCCGCCCACCGCGCTGTCGCCCGAGGCGATGCGCACATGTCCGGTCGACATTCCCCAGGAGAGGAGGGCGAGGATCGCGACCCAGAACCAGAAGATCGGTCGGGAGAGGTTCTCTTTGAGGTCAGCGGCGAAGACGACGAGGAATCGCTTCGGGCTCATCGATTGGCCTCGGTCAGGAGCACGCCTCGCTCCGCCTCGGCCGCGGTGCTCATCAACTTCAGGTAGGCGTCCTCGAGGCTCGGCTCGACTCGCGTGAAGCCGGCGGGCGCGGCACCCGCGGGCTCATAGACACGAACGCGGTTCTTCCCCTCGAAGAGAATCGCCGAGGTGACGCGCCTCGTGCTTCGAAGCGCCTCCAACTCCGACGGGCTCACCGTGCCTTCGAAGATGCTGCCGGCGAGCTGCGCGCGCGCCTCGCTCGGCGTGGTCAAAGCGAGAAGCTTCCCCCCGCGAATCACGGCGAAGGTCGGGCAGAGAACCGACACGTCCTCGACGATGTGGGTCGAGAGGAGCACGGTGCGTCGCTCGGCCAGCTCGGCCAGGAGTCGATAGAGGCGGAGACGCTCTTCCGGATCGAGCCCCGCGGTCGGCTCATCGACGATGATCAACGCGGGGTCGCCCGCGATCGCCTGCGCGATGCCGAGGCGTTGGCGCATGCCGCCCGAGTAGCCCTTCACCTTCCGCTTGGCCGCAAAGGTCAGGTTGACGCGATCGAGCAGCTCGGCCACGAGCCTCTTCATTCCTTGAGGCGCGGTCACGCCCTTGAGCTCGAGCAAGTAGGTCAGCATCGCCTCGCCCGAGAGGTGCGGATAGAACCCGAACTCCTGCGGCAGATACCCGAGGCGATTCCAGAGTCGATCGGGATGCGCGAGGACATCGACTCCATCGAGCTGCACGGTCCCCGCGGTCGGCTCGAGGATCCCGGCCAGGATCTTCATGAAGGTCGACTTGCCCGCGCCGTTCGGGCCGAGCAGGCCGAACATGCCGGTGGGAACATCGACGCTCACGCCCTGAAGCGCGGCGACCGGTCCCGGATACACCTTCACCAGATTGCGCACGACGAGCATCGCTTCCCTCCTGGATCGACCTTCGAGTTCGAATGTCTGCGGTATCGCGCGCGAGACGGGGCGCGCGGCGAACGGGCAGGCAGAAAGATACGGCCGGCAGTACGGCCGGAGTTGATGAAAGTTGCTCGCGGAATCCGAGCTACCGCACGACAGAGAAGGTGCGCGTGGTCCTCACGCCGCGCGAACGCAGGAGCGCGAAGTATCGACCTGGCGAGAGCGGCCTCCCATCCGCGTCGACCGCATCCCACCAGAGCGCGCCCGATCCGCCGGCGCCGCTCTTCGCGCGAAGGTCGGCCTGGAGACGACCCGCGACGTCGTAGATCTCGATCCGTCCCTCCGCTTCGGGCTCCACGCGGAACTCGAGGTGAAGACGGCCGGCCGAGGGATTCGGCGAGATCGAGAGCGCGGTCGGATTCGCGATGCGCGAGATGTCGAGGGAAGCTCCGGCGAGTGAGCGGGACCGCGCGCCGCTTCCCGGCGTGTCGGTGTCGGGGAGCGCGTTGTACATCCGCGCGAGGCCCAGCAAGAGCACCGCGCCATCCTCGTTCGGATAGCCGACGAAGTATTGCGCGCAGTAGTCGAAGACGCGGCGCCCCTTGTCGAGCGCCTCGGCCGCGAGCGCCGGATCGCTGTCCCGGAAGCACTCGACCGCGAGCCCCAAGACCGAGAGCGCCTCGCCGTACTCGTAGACGATGTTCCCGTAGCCGTCGGGCATGCCGAGGATCTCGCCGCGCGGCTGAATCTGGTGGAGGAGGGTGGCCAGCTCCTGACGAATCGGGGCCTCGAGCTCGGTCCCGCCGGTCAGGATCTGATAGAGCAGCGCGCCCTCCTGAAGATGGAGCGCGTACTTCCAATCGTGCGGGGTGTAGCCCTCCCAGTGATCAGCGTTCCAGCCGAGCAGGCGAATCCATCCGCCGTCGTTCGGCGCGTACCAGCCTTGCTGCTCCGGCGGCTTCGCGGTCTGCGCGACGAGGCGCGTGAGATAGCTCGACACGGCGCCCGGCGCATCGACCCACGGGGTATCGCGATGAAGCGCCATCGACCAGAGCGCGGCGCCGATCTCGTAGCTTCCCTTGAAGGGAGCCTGCTGCTGGAAGACGCCGTCCCGACGCACGTCGCGCCAGGCGAAGAAGGAGCCGGTGCGCGCTTGGTTGTCGAGGTAGAAGTCGGCCTGCCCCGGATTGGTGCCGCGAAGGAAGAACCAGGTCTCGCGCTGCGTGTCGTGGTAGTCGGCCGGAAGGTCGAGCTCGACGCGGATGAGCTCGCTCGCGATCAGATACCAGTGCTGGTGCACCTCGAAGAAGAAGGGGTTCTGCGGGCCGTCCCAGTTGAGGCCGCCTCCCGGCTCGAGTCGATTGCGGATGATCCAATCGAGGTCGCGCCTCGCCGAGCGCGCGAATCGCGGATCGTGAAGCGCGTCGGCCACGAGGGCGAGGGCGATGTCGGTCTTGAGGTGGGTCTGCACGCGCGGTCCGACCTGGAAGTCGCCGCCCATCCCTTGGTTCTTCACGAAGGTCTGCGCGAACTCCCGCACCACCGCCGAGCGCGACCCAGCGCGCGAGAGCTCATAGCCGAACGCGCGACCACTCGTGCCCGCGACGAGCGCGAGGCAGAGTAGCGCGAAGCCGCCGATCGCCCCCAGGCGACGGCATTCGTCAAATCGCATTGCCCCTCCCGACCAAGAGAATTGCGTTCGAGTCTAGTCGAAGCACGGCCGCGCCCCCGCATGGAGATTCGGGACAGCTCGACTTGTCGCCTCCCGTCGTCGTGGCTATGCTGCCCGGCGGTTTCCGAACTACCCCGAGCTACAAGGAGGCACCGGTGTCCCTATCCCTCTATGGCCGCATGACGCGGCGATTCCTGCCGAAGGAGGTTCTCGAGAGCCGCCGCCGGTTCTTGAAGCAGAGCTTGGCCGCGTCGGCCGGCCTCATGCTCTCTAGCTGCGCGGGCGGCAGGAGCGGAGGGAGCTCGGGCGGTCGTCGCGTGGTGGTGATCGGCGCGGGCTTCGCCGGGCTCGCCGCCGCCTACGAGCTCAAGACCGCGGGCTACGACGTGCTCCTGCTCGAGGCGCGCAATCGCGTCGGCGGCCGCGTGCTCTCCTTCCCCGACTTCGCCGCCGGTCGAAATGTGGAGGGAGGCGCCGAGCTCATCGGATCGAACCATCCGACCTGGGTCGCCTACGCGGAGCGCTTCGGCTTGACCTTCCTCGATCTCTCGGAGGATGAGGACTACGACGAGCCGTTCTACTTGGAAGGCCGCTTGCTCAAGCCGGCCGAGGTCGAAGCACTCTACGAGGAGATGGACGCGGCCTACGCCAGCATGACCGGCGATGCCCGCACGATCCTCGAGGACGAGCCGTGGAAGAGCCCGGGCGCGGGCGCGCTCGACATGAAGTCGACCGCGACCTGGCTCGAGACGCAGGACATCTCGCCTCTCGCGCACCACGCGGTTCGCACCGAGCTCACGCACAACAACGGGATGGTGCTCGAGCGGCAGAGCTACCTCGGCAACCTCGCGCAGGTGAAAGGCGGCGGACTCGAAGCCTACTGGACCGACAGCGAGGTCTATCGCTGCGCGGGCGGCAACCAGCTTCTGGCGACGCAACTCGCGGGCGAGATCGGCGCCGATCGCATCCGCCTCGAGGAGCCGGTCGCGTCGATCAAGGTCTCGGGCGATCACGTCGTCTTGAAGACGGCGAGCGGAAAGACCTTCGAGGCCGATGAGGTGATCCTCGCCGTGCCGCCGACCGTCTGGAGCAAGATCGAGATCAGCCCCGCGCCGCCCAAGACGCTGATGCCGCAGATGGGCGTCAGCGTGAAGTACCTCGCCGAGGTGAAGTCGCGTTTTTGGTACGACGCGGGACTTTCACAGTACGCCTTCAGCGATCGTGATGCCGGCCTGACCTGGGAAGCGACCGACGCGCAGATCGGCGACGGCAACTACGTCCTCACCTCGTTCTCGAGCGCCGACACCGCCGAAGGGCTGCGCGCGAAGAAGGCGGAGGAACGTGACCAGGCGATGTCCTCCGCGATGGAGGTGGTCTTCCCCGGCTACGGCGCGAACTTCATCCGCGCGCGCTTCATGAATTGGCCGAGCGATGCCTGGACGATGGGCGCCTACTCCTTCCCGGCGCCGGGTCAGGTCACCACGCACGGACCGCTGCTCGCGGCCGGCATGGATCGCATCCACTTCGCGGGCGAGCACACCTGTTACAAGTTCGTCGGCTACATGGAAGGCGGCTTGAACAGCGGGGCGATGGTCGCGCGCCGCATCGCGACCCGCGACGGGGTCTTCAAGGCCTAGCGCGCAAGCCGAGGGAGCCGTCGATGCGAACGGAGGAAAAGCACGACTCCGATCGCGTCGCCGGCTCCCTTCTCATCGTCGTCTCCTCGATCTCCTTCGGCTTCCTCGCCTACTTCGCGTCACGCGCGCGGGCACGAGGGATCACGACCGAGACGCTGCTCTTCCTTCGCTTCGCGCTCGCGGCGGTGGTGCTCGCGTTGATCACGATCGCGCGGCGTGAGCCTTGGCCGCGCGGGCTTCGTCTGCTGGGCCTGATCGCGATGGGTGCGGTCGGCTACGTCGGCGAGGCGCTCTGCTACTTCAAGGCGCTCGAGCGCATCCCGGCGGGGCTGGTCGCGCTTCTCCTCTATCTCTATCCCGGGCTGGTGGCGATCCTCTCGCGCGCGATCTACGGCACGACCATCGATCGGCGGCGCGCCTTCGCGATCGTGCTCGCGCTCGCGGGCACGCTCTTGACCATCGGGCCGATCGGACGCGGCAACCTCTCCGGCGTGCTGCTCGGTTTGGGTTCGTCGCTCCTCTACTCGCTCTACATCGTGGCGGGGGTGACCCTCACACGTGGCGTCACCGCGATGGTCTCGACCACCCTGGTCTCGGCCTCGGCAGCGGCGAGCTATGGCGTGCTGCTTGTCTTCAGCGGCCCGAGCTGGCCGCGCGATCTCGCGACCTGGGCGCCGATCTTCGGCATCGCGATGATCTCGACCGTGGTGGCGATCCTGACCTTCTTCGCCGGGCTCTCGCGCGTCGGGCCGGTCCGCGCGTCGACGCTCGCCACGCTCGAGGCGCTCACCACCGTCTTGGTCGGCGCGGCGTTGATGGGCGAACGTCTGACCCTGGTGCAGTGGACGGGCGGCGCGATGATCCTGGGCGCGGCCGTGATGATGTCGACCGCGCGCGGCGAGAAGAGGACCGCTTGAGCCAGCAGGGTGCTGAAAAACCGCGCCTACTGCGGCG